>JAFTPH010000033.1 GCA_017463365.1 Bacilli bacterium | reverse complement strand
CATATTTAAATTGTTCGTTCACAGTCAGTTTAATTCCTTTCATAAAATTGACCTCCTTATGTTGATATAATAACATAAGAATGGTTATTTTGTAAATTTCATAAAACTACTATTTTGAATATATCACAAAACAATCAGACTAATAACCATTTTTTAAGCGAATTTATTTGAAAAAATCAATGTTTATGGTATAATACTTCCCGAGGTGAAAATTATGAGTAAAAATATGAAACCAATCATTGGAATTGTTCCAAGAGTTATGACTCATTCAAATAATTATAAAGTCCAAGTTAACGAAAATTATTTCACTCCATTTAACAAAAGAGATGTTAATGTTTTCGTTTTACCCCTTGATAACCCTAATGTATTAGAATTATTAGACTTATGTGATGGATTCTTACTTCCTGGAGGAGATGATATCGATCCAACATGTTATGGACAAACAAACGATGAAGGATTATCAAAAGATATCGATCCTGCTTTAGATAAAATTGATAAAATTGTTTTAGATTACGCTGTTAAAACTAAAAAACCAGTTTTAGGAATTTGTCGCGGTGTTCAATCTATTGCTGCATTCTTAGGCGGATCTTTACATCAAGATATTGAACATGCTGGTTTAAAACATGAATCTGTTGATCACAAACATATGGTTAAGACAATGCCTAACACAAGAGTAACTCATTTATTCCCAAGTGAATTTTTATCAAACTCTTATCACCACCAAGTTGTAGACAAAGTTCCTGCAGGGTTTGTTGTAACTCATACCCATTTAGATGTTATTGAAGGTCTTGTTCACACTGAATTACCTATTTTTGGTTTACAATGGCATCCTGAAAGAATGGATACCCCCGAAACAGAAACTATTTTTGATTGGTTTATTGAATTAGTAAAAAACAATAAATAAAGGTTGTAGAATTTTCTACAACCTTTTTTCTTTTTCTAAATTATCTAATACCTTTTTGTATGGAGCAAGCATACCTTCATTAAATTTATTACCCATTTTCTTCTTAATTTTAGGATTTCGCACCATTAAACCAAGTAAACACATAAGAATCATCTTCATTCGTTGTTTTTGAGGGAAATCATAAACACCATGTTTTTTATAATAAACATGATCAGCTTTCATAATTCCTCGCATAATCCAAATTAAATCTCTAAAGATTTTCATTCCACCAACTCCGTAAAAATTACGAGGTTGAACATACTTATTTTCAATCGCATAATCAAGTTTCTTAATAGTTTGTTCGATGGTTTCTTTATTATATCCTACACCAGCTAAGAAATTATGTCCTACTTCAGCTCTTGCTTCTACAATTGTTTTTAAATTATGTTCTATTTCATAATCGCCATTAACAATATACGCAAACGGCATACCTTCAGTAACTGTTCGATGTCCATTACAAAATTGTCGGTCATCATACATTTTAAAAATTGATCCCATACTATGATCTTTGATTGTAAAAGCTATAACAATCGCATCATTTGTTTGAATTTCATTACGTAAAAATTCATCAAAATGGTCTTTATATACGCATTCACCACTACCAGCACAATTAAAACATCCTAAACATCCACCCATAAATGGAAATTCATGAATATTAATTATTTTACTTTGATGAGGTAAACCTTTAATAAAGTCATCAATCATTAGTTTTAGCTTTGTGTCATCTTCTTTGATATCAGCAACAATTACAACCCTCTTATCGCTTTTAACTGGTTCTTCTAAAATGCCACCTTGATACTCAACTTGATGATGTTCTATTAAAGGATTTGGTTCATAAAGGTCGTTATTATAACAATTTAATAAATACTCAAAGAATGAAACAACACTATTTTGTCCTTCTTTAGTAGTTAAATCTTCCATATCTAAAGATAGACCTTTAACAACCTTCATTTTTAAATCATGACAGTTATCTTCGACATATTTATGAGCAGTCATATCATAAAAATGTTTAGATGTTGTTACTTGAGTCACAAATTTATTTTCTAAATCAACCTTTTCCTCTTTAATTATTTCAATAAATCGATGTAGTTGAGACGGAGCAATAAAAGTATATACAGGATATGAGAAAATAATCATATCAGCATTTTTGATTTTTTCAATAATATCTTTGGGATTTTTTTCAAAGTTTTTAATTTGTTGTCCAATATGGATAATTTCAAATGTATGTGCTGAATAAAGTTTTTCTAAATATAATAAAGTTTGTAAAGTTACACTATATTTACCCTTTGGTGAACCATTTAATACACATATTTTCATAATCTTAAATATTTTCTCCTTATTGTAGCTTTAATGTCGCAATAATTCTTGTACCACCATATTCATCTAATGGTTGTAGAATACATTTTCCATCACCAGCTGAGGTATTGTGGAATAAATAAGAAAGGCCATCTGCATCTTCTCCAATATACATCATTACATGACCACTAGAGAAAATTAATGTTCCTGGGGCATAGTTCTTTTTCATGTGATTACTAGATACTCCGTTAACAGTTTTACCATAGGATGGTATACTTAATTGATTACTAGTATTTCTTGGCATCATAAAACCAAATGTTTTGTATACCGCATTTTGTGTAGATGAACAATCTCGCCCAGTTTTTTCTTTATCACCCCAGCTATAATCAATTCCTAATAGTTTGAAAGCTTGTTTAAAGATATTTTCATAAGTATATTTTAAATATCCATCTGAATAATCTTTACCACGATTAATCGATAATTTTTCTAGTTTTAAATTACCATTATTATCCCTAGTTGGGAAATTAATATCATATGATTCAGTATTTTCACCTATTTTAGGAAAACTTTGTCCCATACGTACAAAAGCTCCTTTTAAAACAACATAATCACTTATTACCACAATACGTTCTTTAGCTGTTAAAAATTCATTCATCACTTCATATGAGCATAACCCCACCGTATTTTTCATAATCCAACCATTATAATTTTCCGCTTGAACAAAATACCAATTTCCATCACCACTTGTATGATAGATCGCCACAGCCTCACCAACATTTAAACTTGTTTCTTGGAAACGATCACGATCATAGTCATTAGAGTAATGCATTGTTGGATATGATCTCATTAAGCTAAAATCAGTTATGATTCCAAATTGAACATCAACCCTATCTGGTATTTGGTCTATTGCGCGATTATTTAAAATAGTCGTTATTTCATCATTAGATAATTGTTTCTTTGATTCATGATGATATACTGTGTATCTACTAATATTGGCATAACTTTCAATTAATTTTTTAACTTCATCTTTTGTTAAAGTTTGATTTAAAGTTTTAACATCAACAACTTTTGTTTTACTATAACTATTAGTAATAATTTGGTTATAATTATCAATTTCTTCTTGTGTAAACAATTCTTTGTCAATATTATATTTACTAGCTAATATTTGTAACCAATAATTAACATTTTCTTTTTGGTATTTTTCATTATTAGCTATGTATTGAGCTTTTATTGTCAAATCATCATTAATTTCTTTGTAATCTTGATCCCAATCATCAAAAGTATAATAATCCACTGTTGGAGCTTTAGGTGGGTTAGCAGAATCACCTGGTTTAACCATTTGAACTTCAATTATTTCTCCATACATATCAACAAATGTTACCATATATGCATTTTTCTTATATAAGGCAGTTACATCTAAATCTTTAGTAACATTTGTAAGATCTTGGTCCCAACCAATAAAATCATAGTTTTCAATTGTTGGAGCTTTAGGAGGATTAGGGGAATCACCATAATTAACAGTTTGTTTTTCAATGATTTGTCCTTCATTATCAAAGAAAATAACCTCAAACATGTGAATTTCATATAAAGCTTTTATTGTTACATTATTTGTTACATAATCCACAGTTTGATCCCACTTTATAAAAGTATGTCCTTCAACCTTTGGGGCAGCAGGATATATCACTTTATCCTCTTCTGTGACGATTAATACGTCAATAACTTCATCGTTTAAACCTAAAAATTTCACTTCATATTCTTGTTTAGTACAACTTGTTAATAATAACAATAAACCTAAACAAATAAATAATTTTAAATATTTCATTTTATCACCTATTTTTAAGAAAAGCAGTTCAAAATTTTGAACTGCTCTAATTCTTATTAATCTTTTTTGTATTCAGCAACAATTTTGCTGACAAGCATTTCAGGTACATCGTCATAACGAACGAACTTACGGCTGAAACGTCCACTAGCTTGAGTCATTGCTTTTAAGTCAGTCGCATACTTAGTAATTTCAGCTTCTGGCACATGAGCAACTACACATTGTTTTCCACTTGGTAATGGTTCAATACCTAATACTTGACCACGACGTTTGTTCATATCACCCATAACGTCTCCAACATAGTCATTATCAACGATAACTTTAACTTCCATGATTGGTTCTAAGATTGTAGGTTTAATTGATTTACAAGCTTCTTTAAATGCTAAAGCAGCCGCAATCTTGAATGAAATTTCATTAGAGTCAACTGGATGGTATGATCCATCATATAATACTGCACGAACACCAATAACTGGGAATCCTGCTAAAGGTCCATGTTCTAAGCAATCTTGTAATCCTTTTTCAACAGCTGGGAAGTAGTTTTTAGGAACTGCTCCACCAACAACTTCAGATGCAAATTCGAAATCTTGTTCACTTGGTTCGAAACGAATCCAAACATCACCGAATTGTCCAGCTCCACCAGATTGTTTCTTATGACGTCCTTGAGCAGAACCTGTTTTTCTAATTGTTTCACGGTAAACAACTTTAGGTTCTTCTAAAGTAACTTCAACTTTAAACATATTCTTCATTTTTTCAATGATATATCCGATATGAGTTGTACCTGCTCCACCTAATAATAATTGTTGAGTTTCAGGGTTACGTTTAATTTCGAATGTAGGATCTTCTAAATTTAATTTTTGAAGAGCGTTACTCATCTTATCTTCATCTTGTTTAGTTTTTGCTTTAATAGCAACATACATAACTGGAGTAGGTGCTTCAACTGGTTCATATTTAATTAATGATTTTTTATCACAAATTGTATATCCAGTTTGTAATTCACCAAGTTTTGATACAACACCGATATCTCCTGCATGTAATACGTCAACTGGAATTAAGTTTTTACCCATTATTGTATTTACACCAGCAAGTTTAACAGTTTGGTCAGTATTCGCAATATATACTTCGTTCATACCTAATGTAGAACCAGAGTAAACTTTAAAGAAGTTAACTGTACCTAAGAATGGGTCAACAATAGTTTTGAAAACATATGCTGAGAATGGTTCATTATCACGAGAGTGACGAACAATTGGTTCACCAGTTTTAGGGTTTGTACCTTTGATTGATTTTAAGTCAGTTGGATTTGGTAAGTATTCAACTACCATATCTAATAATGCTTCAACACCTGTATTATCAATTGTATTACCTACAACGATTGGGAATAAGTCACATCCTAATAAAGATGCACGTAATCCAGTATTAAATTCACCTTCACTTAAAGGTTCACCAGCAAAGAATTTTTCCATTAAACCTTCTGATGTTTCGGCAACTTTTTCAGATAATTGGTAATGTAATTCTTCTTCTTTTTCTTCATATTCAGCAGGAACTGGACTTGCTACACCCTTAATCCATGCTTTCTTTAATACACAGTTAATGAATCCTTGGAAATCATTTTCTTTACCTACTGGCCAGCAAATTGGAATAGCTTTTGGTCCACAGTAATCAATAACTTCGTTAATAACTTTTTCAAATTTAACATTTTCTTTATTCATTTTATTAATAAAGATAATTGTTGGAACATTATTTTCACGAAGTTGTTCCCAATAACGTTGTGTACCAACTTCAATACCTTTAGTAGCGTCAATACAAATAACGGCTCCTTTAACAACTGACAATACTTGTTCAATTTCTCCTTCAAATTCTTCAGAACCTGGAGTATCTAAGAAGTTAATCTTACAATCTTTCCATTCAACAGGAATTAATGATGTAGAAAGTGAAGTTTGTCTAGTTTGTTCTTCAATCATATAGTCAGAAACAGTGTTTTTCTTTTCAATTTCACCTTTTTTAGCAATTGCTTTCCCTAAAAATAAAGCAGATTCACATAATGTTGTTTTACCACAACCCATATGTCCTAGAATTGCTACGTTTCTTATTTGATTAGCTAAATACTCTTTCATATAAACCTCCTGTAAGTTTTTTACTTATCAACAAATTAATTATACTACAACACATCTATTTTGTGAACAATTTAAGTAATTTTTTTGAAAACGCTTTTATTTGGTTTTTTCAATTTTTCTTGAAATAATTATATTTTATATCCTTAGTGGATATCGTTTGCAAATATTCTCATTATTTGATATAATAAGAAAGAATTTTGTGATACAAAATACGAGGTGCGACATGAAAAAATTATTGTTAATTTTATTCATATCTATTTTTAGTTTTACACTATGTGGATGTGAAAAAGAAAACTATTTGGATGGGGCAATTGCTGTGGTATATCAAAATGATATTCCATATCTAATTAATACAAAATTTGAAACATATTCTTTAGAAAAATATGACTATATTGTGCCAGAATTTGGTAAATACTTAGTTGTATCTAATACTAAAGGTGATGATAAAGTATATGGGTTTATTAAAAATACGGGAGAAGAAATTATTAAACCTACTTATACTTCTGCCACTGTTTTCAGTGAAGACAAAGCAATCGTGGGATTAGATGGTAAATTAATGATTATCAATCCTCAAAATGATTGTTTATATACTTTCCCACAAAATATGCATAGTTCAAAACTATATAGTGAAGATATGCTTGTTGTTGAAGTTGATGGTAAATATACATATCTTGACAATAACTTTAACTTAGCTGATATTGCTTATGATTATGCCGCTTCTTTTGTCAATGGATATGCGGTTGTGGGAAATATTATTGATGGTCAAATACAATATGGCTTAATCGATAAACAATTCAATGTTGTTATTCCTCTAGAGCATGACTTCTTAGATAGTTATTATGATGGATATTGTCGTGTTGCTGATGCAGTTGATGCCAAAAACAATGAATACATTTATCATTTTATTAAATTAGATGGAACTTATTTATTAAATGAAAATGGTAAAATTGCATCTTATGATTATGCCTTAAACTTCTCAAATGGAGTTGCTGTTGTTGCAGATTACACAACTCAAGATTTATACGGAACTTATAAAGTTTATAAGTTTATTGGTACTGATGGAAAAGATGCTTTCTCTTATCGTTTTAAACATGAAGGTGAAGGTTTATATTATTTTGAAAACCTTGTATATTCTTCAATGACTGATACATTAGTTAGCGTTTATCGTTTTAAAACAAGTGGAGCTGGAGCTTGGTCAGTTTTAGAATTATATGATGGAACATTTGAAGCTATAACTTTAACTATTCCTGAAGAATTTAAAGATAATGAAAATATAATTTACTTTAAATCACCATATGAAATGACTAATTTCAAATATACAAACAATGAAATGACTGAAGGAGCCACTCCTTACGCAAGAGTAAGAATTTATACTGGACAATATGGATTAATTGACGCAACAGGAACATACGTTCTTCCAGCCGATTATTCATTCTTATTCTACTAGGAGGCACCTTATGATTAAACTAATAAATATTAACAAATATTACAAATCTGGTAGTGAAAACTATCATGCTTTAAGAGACATTAACTTAGAATTTGGTGACTCAGGAATGCACTTTATTCATGGTAAGAGTGGTAGTGGAAAATCAACTCTTCTTAATGTTTTAGGTGGGCTAGATAAATATGATAGCGGCGACTTAATCATTGATAATGTTTCAACTGCTGCTTTTACAAAAAAAGACTTCAATACTTATCGTAATACTTATATTGGATTCGTATTCCAAGAGTTTAACGTTTTAAAAGGTTTAAGTGTATATGAAAATATTGCTTTAAGCTTAGAACTTCAACACATGAGTGTTAAACAAAATCACGATAAGATTCAAGAAATTATTGATAAAGTAGGCCTAACTGGACTTGAAAACCGTATGATGAACCAAATATCAGGTGGACAACGTCAAAGAGTTGCGATTGCAAGAGCCTTAATTAAAAATCCTAGAGTTATTATTGCCGATGAACCTACTGGTAACTTAGATAGCAAAAATAGCAAAATGGTAATGGATTTATTAAAAGAACTATCTAAAGACCATTTAATTATTGTAGTTACTCATAGTGATACTTTAGCTCATGAATACGCTGATCGTTTAATCGAAATAAGAGATGGTTCTGTTACTAAAGATACTGGTAACACTAGTGCTATCGATAAAGATTTAGTTTTAGATCCTGTTAAAGTACCAGTAAAAACTAGTTTAAGCTTATCTTTAAAAAGCATATTTAAAAATAAATTTAGATTTATCGTTATGATATTACTATTTGCTTTATCATTAACGTTTGCGGGAGTAGTAGTCAACTTATCTCTTGCTGATACAACTAAAGTTTATTCTGAATATCAAAATGATTACGCAAACTTCGTATTAAATATCAATAAAAAGTATTTATCAAGAGGTATAGAAACAACAACCGCCTTCTTCGATTATGAATTACTTGAGTATCAAGAAAAATATAACGAAGACGAAAATGGTTATATTAAAGTATTAAAGGGTATGGACTACTTCATTCCAATTGATGAAAATGCCACTACGGAAGACCCATTCTGGGTTAACTATATTCAAAGAATTCATCTATATGATTCAAAAGTTTTATCGAATTTTGAATTCTTGTATGGTAAACATGTTAACGCAACTAATGCGGTGACAATTACAGATTATCTTGCGGATAACTTAATTTATCAAAACTATTTTGGTGATTCTGTTAAAACAAGAAAAGATTTATTAAATAAAGAAATCTATTGTGATGAAATGAAAGAACCATTTATTATTCGTGGTATCTTAAAAACAAATTATGAAGAATTCTTAACAAAAGATTTAAATGACTCTAAAACATGGTCAGCTTTTGAAGATAACTTAGTTTTCTATAGTTCAATGTTTACTAATCAAGAAAACTATATGCGTATTTATTCTTCAAACAACTTTGATTTTGTTTATGATGATGTTATTTTTGATTTAATTAATAAAAAAGGTATTTGTGAAGACGTAAAAATCACAACTTATGATAAAGCAACAGGAACTGTTCACGCAACTATGGGTAAAGAACCAACAAAACCTAAAGACGGTGAACCAACACAAATTGCGGTAACAACTGGTTTCTTAAAGAAAGTTACTGGATTAGATGGAACAATTGATGAATTGTTTAATAAAATCTATTTTGAAGTAACTTATGAAAAAACAGCTGGAAACTATGTTACTGAATATATGTATGCAACTGTTTATATTAATGCTATTTCTCGTGTTCCTACTTCTGTATCATGTGTAATTACTGATATTATTGAAGATGATGAAGCGGTAATTTACGCACCAGCTTTAAAAAATACTGATTTATATACTAAAATCCTTGCAGCATCTTATGGCGATGGAGGATTTATGACTCTAATTAGTGATACTTTAGATGGAAGTGAAGCAGTTATTAATACTAATGCCGAAGCATATCGTGATATGATTGAAAATGATGTATTAATTAGTAATAAAGCATTCCAAAAAGTATTATTAGTTGATGATTTCATTAATAATAATTTATGGTTATTTATTGGTATCTTCTTCGTTTTTGGATTATTTAGTGTTTTATTAATTTTTAACTTTGTTATTATTAATATTAAGAATAGTACAAGAGATATTGGTATCTATATGTCTTTAGGTTTAAGTGGATTTAGAATTTCTTTAATCTACTTCTTCCAAGTAATTATTATGGGACTATGTGCCTTTATTCTAGCAGCGATTGCGGTTGTAGTATTCTTACTAATTTTAGATATTAGATTTACTGCTTTAGCGGCCGTAAACTTAACAATTATTAATATTACAGCGTTAGGTATGATAGCGATTCTCGCAATCTCAATCATTGTTCCAGTGTCAGCTGTAGTAATTCCACTTCTTGACTTAAGCCGTAAACATCCGGTTGATGTCATTAAGAGTGTCTAGGAGGTAATATTATGGTTAAATTACAGAACGTTAATAAATATTACCAATCTGGTAGTGAAAGAATTCACGCAATTAAAAATTTAAATATTACTTTCCCTGATAAAGGGTTAGTGTTTATCTTAGGTCCATCTGGATGTGGAAAATCTACATTACTTAATATGCTAGGTGGTCTTGATAAACCTGATGATGGCGCAATCTATATTGAAGATCGTGATTTAAAAACTTTCTCAAATAGCGATCTAAACAACTATTTAAATAGTTACTTAGGCTTTGTATTCCAAGAATATAATATTTTAAAAGACTTAAACCTTTATCAAAATATTAGCTTACCTTTAGAAATGCAAAACTATCCTAAAAAAGAAATCAAAGAACGTGTTGATAATATTTTAGTTGAAGTTGGACTTGATGCTTACCGTAAACGTAAGATTAACCAATTATCTGGTGGTCAACGTCAACGTATCGCAATCGCTAGAGCCTTAATTAAAGACCCAAAAATGATTATTGCTGATGAACCAACAGGAAACCTTGATGCAGCAACATCTGAATCAATTTTTGAAATTTTCAAAAAGCTTGCCAATGATCGTCTAATCATTATCGTATCACATGATGAAGAATCAGCTTATAAATATGGTGATCGTATTATTCACATTAGCGATGGAGAACTAGTAAAAGATACAAATCCTGCTTTATCTTCTGAAAAAGCTAGTGAACTTGTTCTTAAAAAAGCTAAAGTTCCAATGTCAACAAGTATTAAGTTATCTTTGAAAAATGTTTGGAAGAAACGTTTCCGCTTCTTAGTAATGACTATTATTTGTGCTTTATCACTTGCCTTCTTAAGTTTCACTTTGGAATTATCGAATGATAAACTACGACAAAACGTCTATACTTCAGTTGAAGCTGGATACACCTATACAACTATTCAAAAAGCAACTAAGTTACCTGATGATTATGTAAAAACTAGTTTCTATGATGATTATATTGGAAATTCCCTTCCTATTAATTCTTACGAAACAATTAAACAAAATTATCCAAATTTAACTGTTCATCAATATCAAAACGTAAATATTAATTTAGTTGGTAAAGATGATGAACGTCAAAACAACTTCTATCGTGGTTCTATTGAATACTTAGTTAAATATGACGCAAGTAATCACTATGAACTAGTAGCTGGAAGACTTCCAAAAGAAGGATATCATGAAGTATTAATTACTGATTATCTTGCAAGTATGTTTGAATATTACAATCTATATGGAGATGTTGCTAATTATACTGATTATTTAGGTAAATATATTCAAATCTCATCTGATAGTTATTATAAAATCACTGGTATTTTAAAAACTGAATATCAAAAATGGTCTCAATTTTCAAAAGAACCTAATGTTGATACTAGTTACAAATTAAATTACCCATATACTAACGATTATAAGATGATGAATGCAATTTATTTAACTGAAAGTGATTTTGATGTTGAAAAGAGTTTAAATAACCCTAATATTGTTAAACTTAACGATTATGTTGAAGATTTTGAAATAAAATATAACACTTCTTCTTCAAATGTTAAAGAATATAGTTTCACTTCAATTGAGCAAACTTTAATTCAAGTTAAATGGTTAAGATGGGGAAAACTTCAAAAATATGATATTGGTCGTATGCCTGCCTCAAGTGATGAAGTTGTTATTCCATTAGAACTTGCTAGAACATTATTTACTGGTATTTCATTAAACTTAGGAAATGCCCAATTGTTCTATAATGAATTCTTAACTTATATTAACAATAAAGAAATAACTTTATCAATTTATAATAAAAATACTGATTCTGTCGTAGAAAAAGTATATAAAGTAGTTGGATTAACTAATAATTCTAATGTCATTATGTCAGATAATGCCGGTGTTAATGATTTATTCCAACATTTTAATGAACAAAATGAATTCTTGATGGCTGAACTTCCTGAAAATAAAGAATCTGCTTATCAATTATTTAATCAAGTTTATGATAATGGTGAAGGTTATATCTTAGATGTTTGGGCATATCGTGCTGATATCGACTCATTCACTGTTGACCCATTCATTGATTTATTATCAAAGGTTGGATTGTTTGTATTCGCGGTATTCACAATTGGTATTTTATGGACAATTATTACTATTGATATCGTTGACTCTAAAAAAGAAATTGGTATTTTCCGTTCTATTGGATTAAGTGGATTTAAAGTTTCTTTAATCTTCATTTTTCAAACTTTAATTGTTTGCTTACTTGCTTATGGAATTGCTCTTGTAGCTGGTAATTATGCAATTAACTTGTATAACGGAACATTAATGGATGACTTAAATTTAATTCATTTATCAATGTATATGATGACATATCGTTCACCAATCTTCTTACTTATCTTCTTAGCTGTTATCACGACAATCGCAATGTTTGTGCCACTATACAAAATAATGTCACAAAAGATTATTGATGTAATTAGTGAAAGAGACAGTTTATAAAACAAAAGGAAACTCTAAGGAGTTTCCTTTTTTACAAGATATTGGTAATATTTATAAACCTATGTTCTTGCATTTTGAAACTTTTTGTATTATAATAAAAAGTAATAAAAAATTTATAAATATAGTTTGCAGGAGGTTTTATGAATAAAAAACAGAAACTAATATCTCTTATATCTATTGGTATATTTTTATTGATAACTGTCATTTGTGCATCTTTTGTACCTAAAGTAGGTATCAATTATAGTATTTCCGATTATTTAGATGAAAATACTGATACTAAAATAGCTTTACAAATCATTGAAGATGAATTTGGTATGACAACTGACATAAAAGTAATGATCAAAGATATTGAAGTTAAAGATGTTAAAACAATTGTTGAAAAAATCGAAAAGGTCGATAAAGTTTTAACTGTTACTTTTAAAGAAAATGATCCAAATTATTACAAAGATAATACTGCCCTTATTTCAGCTATGATTGATAGTGATGATTATTCTGAAGTAACTAGAAATACGGTTAGTGAAATTAAAGGTATTTTATCTGAATATTGGGATGGTGAAATCTATTATGGTGGTACAAGTATTGATAAAATAACAATGCGTGAAACCATCACAAGTGAAATGGTTGTCATTCTAGGTGTTGCATTAGGACTTGTAGTTCTTATCTTATTATTAATGGCTACTTCTTGGATGGAACCTGTAGTATTATTACTTGCAGCTGGAATCGCAATTGTTATTAACCTTGGAACAAACGTAATTCTTGGAGAAATTTCATATATTACTAATTCCGTAACTGCTATTCTTCAACTAGCTTTATCAATTGACTATAGTATTGTTCTTCTTCACACATATCGTGATAAGAAACAAGAAATTGAGAATAGTTGTGAGGCAATGAAAGAAACAATTAAATCCGTAATTAGACCTGTATCAGCTAGTGCTATGACAACTCTTGCAGGACTACTTGCATTATTATTCATGAGTTTTAAAATTGGATTTGATATCGGAACTGTTTTAATGAAAGGTATTGTTGTTTCTGCTGTTATATCAATAACTTTATTCCCTCTGTTTATTTTAGTTTTCGAAAAATTAATGAATAAAACTTCAAAACCTGCTCTTAAAATTGAAGGAAAAATCTTCTGCACTCTTGCAAACAAATTAGGTAAAGTTATTGTTCCTCTTTTCGCAATTCTTGTAATTGTTAGTTTCCTATTTTCAAACAAAGCAGTCTTTGTATACTCTGAACCTTCTACAAGTGTTGAAATAGATAATACTTTTGGAATTAACAATACTGTAATCTTAGTTTATGAAAACCAAGAAAACAATGATGCTTTAGAAAATCAATTAATTGAACGTTTAAGTGAATTAAAATTAAAAGATGGTACTCCTGTTTTAATTAGCCATACTGCTTACTCTAATACTGTAAATGAAGTATATGATGTTGAAAAACTAGTTAACAAACTTTCATTAGAAGAATCAATGGCTACTAACTTACTTACAATGTACCATTTATATCAAAATCCTGATTCAATCAAAATGACAACTAATGAGTTTATTAATTACTCAAAATATTTATTAGAAAATGATGCAGATGCAGGAAATTTCACTTCTGGATTAAACATTGATGTTCTTGATAAAATGTTATCAGTTTATAATGTTACTAGTGGAAAATATACTGCTTCTGAATTCCATACTTTAATGACTTCAGGGGCAATGGAAGGCACAGAACTTTCTTTATTCGCTATTGAACAAATGTATGGATTATACTTCTACAATGAAGTAAAACAACAAGCTGTTGATTTTAGAACTATGTTAAATCATATGATTAATGGTGATATTTCTAGTTCTATTGGCGAAAATGCGACAAGTCAACTTGAAACTTTAGTTGCTGGTATTAAAGCCTTTAATGCTCAAATGGATCAAACATTCACAAAAACTGCCCTACAATACTATTTAGGACAAAACTATGGTATCTCTTTAAGTGAAGAGCAAGTTAACAACATTTATAACAACTACTTTGCTTCAATAAACAAAACACCTGAAGCTCGTATTAGTTTCTTACCTCTTATGACTTATTTAATTAAAACTAATGTTTTAACTGATCAAAAAACTATTAGTATGATTAATAATTATAATGAATTATATGATTCAATTAGAAAATCTTATGAATTTGATGAATTCCTACCTGCTTTAAATAGAATCGCAACATTATTATCAGGTAAAAATATTCAAATTAATGCTGGTAATGATGAAATGCAACAAGTATACATTTCTTATTTTAAAACTTTAAATCTAATTCCAGATGGTAAAATTTCAGGTCGCGAATTTGTAGATTATGTCTTAGAATTATCAACTTCTAACACTGTTGTTGCTGGACAAATGGGTGATAATAAAGGTCAATTATTAGATATGGTATTAATCGATGAATTTATGAAAGATTCTAATAAATATGCTTATGCTGACATGACCGAAAAACTTAATACTCTTCAAGAATCAGTATCAAGTGTTGAAAGCAAAAAAATGTCAAGTGATAAGATATCTGGAGTATATATTAAATATGCTATTAAAGAAAATCTTAATAAAACCGACGGAGTTGTTGCTAAAACATTAGTTGATTTTGTATTATCTTATTCAAAAACAAATGAATTAATGATTTCAATGGTTACTGATGAAAAATTAGAAACTTTAAATGCTGCTAAAGAAGATATTGATATGGCAACAGATTTATTCAAAAGCGAAAACTACTCTCGTCTTCTTATCTCTTTAAGATTAGATTCTGAAGGAGAAGATACAGAAAAATTCATGGTTGAAGCTTTAACAATTATTAATGAGATTTTTGGAGAAAAAGCATATCTTGCTGGAGAAATCCCTTCAACTTATGACCTAAAAGAAACTTTTGAGTTCGATAATACCTTTATTACAATCTTTACCATTATCTCTATTTTTGTAATCGTAATGGTTATCTTTAAATCAATCTCAATTCCGACAATTTTAGTTATTGTTATTCAAGGGTCAATTTGGTTTATGATGACACTTCTATTCTTATTTAACAAAAATGTCTTTTTCATGAGTTACATTATTTCTACTTGTATCTTAATGGGAGCAACTATTGACTATGGTATCTTAATGTCAAGTAATTATTCCGATTTAAGAACAACCCTTAATCCTAAAGAAGCATTACTCGGAGCAGTTAAAGCAGCTATGCCAACAGTATTTACATCAGGAACAATTTTATCGATTGCGGGAATCGTAATTTCCTTCATTTCTTCTCAAAATTCAATCGCAACCGTTGGATTATTAGTTGGAATTGGAGCATTATGTTCAACATTATTTATTACTGTTGTTCTTCCTTCATTGCTTTACATTCTTGATAAATTTGTTTTAGTTCTTACTTTAAAAAGAAAAACAAAATAAAAAATAAGCACAATAGATTAAATCTATTGTGCTTTTTCTATTATCCAAACTCCAATATTATCTAATAATACCGTTTCTGTAAATTCTAAAGTTTCTTCAATTCCTTTAAATAATAATTTAACATTATTATCAAAAGATAATTCTTCTAAACACTTGTTATTTTTAAAGATAACTACAAAATTATCTACTTCATACATTATCGTATTATTAGGTGTTTTACTAAATTTAATTTTTTTATTAATTACATCACTATTATTAATAGTAAACCAAGAATGATTTTTTCTAAAATTAATAAAATATTTACATGCGTTAATCTTAGTTTGGTGTTTATCTTTATCTTGATAACTTAAACCATTTACGTCCATTCCTAAATTGTAAGTGTTATCAATTCCTTTTTTACTTCTTCCAAGTTCTTCTCCCGCATGAATAAATGGTATTCCTAAAGATAATAGTACTAATCCTAAACTTAAAACAATATATCTATCAATATCTTCAACATTTAAATTTGGAACATCTTTCTTTAATTTATCAAAAAATGTTAAATTGTCATGACATTCAACATAATTTATACTTTGACTAGGCGTTGAAAATAAAAATTCAATCGATGATGAACCTTTAATAACTTCTATTACATCATTCAAACGATAATTTTGGTTATAAATATACCCTTTATTATTATATGGTTCCCCACGCATTGTATTTCTGAATACATCATTGAAATAAGCATAGTTTGGTAAAGCCCAGTGATTATTAATGGTTGCACGCTTAATTTCCGGTAAACCAGTTGACATATTCCATCCTTCACCATAAAGCATAATATTTGGGTTTATCTTCTTTAATTCTTTTTCCGCAAGTATTAATGTATTATAATCAAGTAATCCCATTAGGTCAAATCTAAATCCATCAAAATGATAGTTTTGAGCCCAATGTTTTAATGAATCTACAATAAATCTACGATTCATTAATCTTTCGCTCGCGAAATCACAACCACATCCAGATCCATTAGTTAAAAATCCATGTTCATCTGTTCGATAAACATAACCAGGAACTAAAACATTTAGTGAGAATGTTTTAGTAATATATACATGATTAAAAACCACGTCTAAATTAACTAATAATCCTGCTTTATGAATTTCATCAATCATTTGTTTTAATTCATTAATAACAACATATGGTTCACTAGCTACACTAGCATACCATCCCGTTGGAACATTATATTCAATTGGATTATACCCCCAGTTATATAGAGCATCTTTTTGTTCTTCATCAACACCACCAAAAACATTTAATGGCATTATTTGAAGATGTGTTAATCCTAAATCTTTAAAATATGGTATTTTATCTACTAAAGATAAATAACAACTTTCTTTATTTTCTACATTTATATCTTTTAAATGAACTTCATATATAATTGATTCTAATGGTTTTTTATTACTAATAAAATTATTTTTCATTTCATAAGTTTTATTAAAATCAATTACATAGTTTTCTGTTGAATCAGCATTTGAGGCAATCGCATATGGATCTAAACATTTTTCAAATTTTTCATTAACTCTTACCTCATAATGGTATTTTAAACCATTTAATTTCTCGTTAACTTGTTTTTCCCATAATCCCCGTTCAACATATTCTAAATTAATACTTTTATCATCTAATACTAATCTAATTTCTTTTGCAAGAGGAGACCAAACTCTAAAAATCGTGTAATCCTCATGATATTCAAGCCCTAATGGCCCTTCATAATAATTTTCCACATCAAAGCGTTCAGTACGCATTATTTTACCTAAATCAACGTGAATTTTCGCATTTTCATCTAAAATAACAAAATAATCTATATGTAACAAAAAACGTCCCTTAAAGGTTGTATGAACGTGAAAATTCTCATCATACTTTTCAATTTTAAATACATTTAGTTTTAAATTATCAACGCTATTATTAATATATAAATTATCTAAATCACATAATGGCATTTCTTTTTCATGAATAATTAATTTTATATAGTGATAATCTTCAATATAAGCTTTACTTAACATACATTTTATACCTCATTTATTTAAAATCTCTTTTAAATAGGATATCATTACTAATTGTTTGGTAAAACAGCTTCTTTATTTCATTAACATCTTTAGTAATCGATAAAATCCACATTAATTTAGTAACAACAGCTTCGGTTGTCATATCATAAGCTTCTAAAATATTGGGATTTTGTTTTAAATAATGACCGACATTGTATACCGCAATATCACTACCTTCATTAGGTACTTGAGTTGTCATTACAATCACTTTTCCCATTAATGTGTATTTTTCAATAATTTCATTGAAACGATTACCCTCATAATTAGGTAATCCACCCACTCCAAATGATTCAATAACTAAAGCTTCATATTTTTCAAGCATAAACTCTAAAACATCTTCAATGCCTGATGGGATAAGTTTTAATAAACCAACACTTGGATTAAGCTTCTCATAAAAGATTGTTTCATCATTTAAATTAGTAATATATGGAATAACACAACCATCTTTAACAATCGCTAAACGCGGATAATCGACACTTTTAAAAGCATCGAATGATTTAGTACGAATTTTTCTTGCTCTTGTACCTAATATAACATTCCCATTAAAAATTAAAACAACCCCTTTAGCAACATCACTACAAGCGTAAGTAAAACTATCTAAAAGATTAATTTTAGCATCAGAAATATCTAAGTTAATTGGTTTTTGAGCTCCAGTTAAAACAATCGGTTTTCGAGAATTTTGAATAAGATAAGACAGAGCAGAAGCTGTGTAACTCATAGTATCTGTTCCATGACATATAATAAATCCATCATATCGATCATATTCTTCTCTTATTACTTCAGCAAGCTTCATCCAATGACGATAATAAATATTAGTACTATCAATATTAAATAAACTAACTACCTCAACCTCACACATTTCTTTAATTGTTGGTAAGTAATTTAATAATTGTTCACCTGTTAATCCAGGAACCAATCCTTTATCTGTTTGTACGGAAGCAATTGTTCCTCCCGTAGTAATTAACAATATTTTTTTCATACATTCTCCCTATTTCGAAAAACGATTACGATAAGTACACTTTTTACATATTTCTAAATCGCATTTGCCGTTTTTCAAATTTGTTACAACTTGATTAAATTTTTGAGATTCTATTATATCATGTAATGATTTATCAAAAACATTACCAAAACTACTGAATCCTCCACTATCTAAGCAACAAAGAATTACATCTCCATTTACTAATATCCCAATATGAGTTGTTCCCCCTAAACATCTAGTAACTTGTTCATTAACCTCTAAACAACCACTTGGCCAAGTAAATTCATCTTCAATTGAAGCGTATATATGCGGAATTAAAGCTTTTGAATCAATAAATTCAGAGTTATAATATTCTTTTAAATAATTTTTAATATATTCGTTATATTCTAAAGATAAACTATCTTTTTTATCATTCCAAAGTCTAAGTGATACACTAGTTTTCCCAGATTCACTCATTTTATTCAAAAAAACCACTAAATTTTCTAAATATTTTAAAACATCTTCTTTAGTTTTAGTAATTAAACTTTGAAGAGAAACATTAATTCTTAAAATATTATCATACTTAACTAATAAATCTTGATATTTAGGTAAAAAATCCCCATTTGTGGTAATTTTAACATTCATGTTAATACTTTCTAAATAATCTAAAATTTGAAAGAAATTTGGATGCATTAAAGGTTCCCCTTTAACATGTAAGTATAAACAATCAGTGTATTCTTTACACATCATGGCAACCTTTTTAAATTTTTCAACATCTAAATATTTCTTTTCCCGATTATCAATACTACAAAACGGACATGATAAATTACAAATATTGGTTATTTCTAAATAAATATGTCTAAATCTATTTTTCATGTTCTTCAAACTCAACGTCTATAACATTTTCTTGAACTTTATTATTATTACTTTCTTGTTTTGGCGTTTTATTAGCAAAAATAAAATCAATAATTCCAAAGATAATTAAAATTATTCCTGCCACAAATACTAATATATCAACTATACTATTAATTCCGACAAATATTAATAAACCACTAATTAAATATTTAACAGCATCTTTTTTAAGCGTTTCTTTTTTATTTTTGGAATTAACTAAATCAATTATTAGGAAGACTAAAGTAACAACCCCAACAACTGATCCAATTGTATCAAATCCCCAAAACATAATTACACAACCTAAAATTATAAGAATAATTGTTTTAGTTAATAAATAAGCATTCTTTTTAAAATCAAATCCAACTAATAAAGCTGGAATTAAAGTTGTTAATATAATCCCAAATCCAATTATAAATTGTAGTAGACTTAGAATTGTACTAGTAGGAATTAAAATTAATAATAAACCAATAATGATACTAACAAGACCTTTTAAATTAAATTTCATAATATCATCTCCTTTTATAAGATATCTATATTAAAATATTGTGGGTTACCCCACAATATTATTTTTAAATTAATCAATCCACCAAATTTTCTTACCAAGTAATACCATAATTACGTCGATAATCCATAAAATGAAGAATCCACCACATAAGATTAAAACAACGGCTAAAACAATACCAATAACGTTATTAGCAGCTAAACTTCTGAATAATCTTAATAAGTTAGAATATAGCCCCCATAAAACAGTTAATAAAACACGTACAATCCAAGGTAATCCTTCTAAAGTTTTAACTAAATCTTTCATTATTAATTCCTCCTTGTTAATTTTATTATACTATAACCTCATTAAGAATTCAAATGTTTTAGCCTATTTTTTTAAAAAAAGGAGCAAATATGCTCCTTTTTTCTACGATAAAATCATTTTATCTGATATTTCAATATCACTATGAAGTTCAAATTTTTCTAATAACTGTTCAATTGTTAAATTCTTCTTTTCTTCGCCCTTAATATCAAAAATTATTTTACCATCATTTAACATTAATAAACGATTACCATATTTAATCGCATCTTTCATATTATGCGTAATCATAATGGTTGTAATCTTATTTTCATTAACAACTTTATCAGTTAAATCTAAAACTTTTTTAGCTGTTTTAGGATCTAGAGCTGCGGTATGCTCATCAAGTAATAATAATCTAGGTTGTTTTAGTGTTGCCATAATCAAAGTTACAGCTTGACGTTGTCCCCCTGATAATAAACCGACCTTTTGAGTTAAGCGTTTTTCAAGTCCTAAATCTAAAGAAGCAAGTAATTCTTTATATCTTGGAAGTTTTGTTTTTGAAAAACCCCATTTAAGATTAGGTTTTTCTCCTCTTCGAGAAGCAATTTCTAAATTTTCTAAGATGGACATGTTTGCACAAGTACCCATATGAGGATCTTGGAAAACTCTTCCTAAATATGAAGCACGTTTTTCTTCACTATAATTTGTAATATCTACATCATCTAAAACAATACTACCAGTGTCTGGTTGATATACTCCACAAATCATATTCATTAGGGTACTTTTACCACTACCATTACCACCAATAATAGTAATAAAGTCACCTTCTTCAACAGTTAAATTAACATGATTTAACGCCATCTTATGATTTTCCACACTTTGATCTTTATTAAACACAATTGTTAAATCATTAATCTTAAGCATTGGTATTACCTCCACTTGTATATTTATTGTATAAACCTAATTTCTTCGATAATGCTGGTTTAATTAGTGGAATAGTTAAAATTATTGTAATGATAACGGCAACAACAAGTTTTAAGTAGTTTACCACATTTAGTTCAACAGCAACCGCTTCTAATAATTGATAAACTGCTGAACCAACTAAAACGGAAATCAAAGACATCTTAAAGTCTCGTTTTCCAAAAATAGCTTCTCCAATAATTATGGAAGCAAGGCCAATTACAATTGTTCCACGTCCCATATCAACAGTAGCAGTTGATAGACGTTGAGCAAGTAAAGCTCCAGATAAAGCAACAAGTCCATTACTAATAGCTAAACCTAAAATAATCATTCGTTTAGTATTAATCCCTTGAGCTCTTGCCATACGGTCATTAATACCTGTTGCACGAACAGCCATTCCTAGAGTTGTTCCAAAGAAATAGTATAAAGCAACGAAAACTAAAACAACAAAGATAACAACAATTGTTAAGCGCCCTACATATTTCCATAAGGCCACATTACCAAAAGTCATGTTAAGAGTTAAAAGTTCAGTTAATCCTTTAAATACTGTATTTTTAATTGTTAAGTTAGCTAAAGTATTACCAAATTTTTGAGATAATCCTAAAACAAACAAATTAATACTCCATAACCCTGTCATTGAGATAATTCCAGCAAGAATAGCGGGAATCTTTAATTTAGCATGTAAAACTCCCGTAATAATACCTACAATAACTCCTCCTAGTACGGCTAAAATAGTCGCAAGTAACGGATGAACCCCTTCAAAAATTAATAACGCTGCTAAACACGCTCCAAATGGAAATGTTCCTTCTACACTTAAATCGGCAATATCTAATACTCGGTACGAAATGTAAACACCGAGAACAAATAATCCCCAAATTAAGCCGTTTTCAAGAGCAGCTTTTAAGATATTCAAAATATCCATTATTCAACAACCTTATCGGCTTTATTTAATAATTCTTCAGGAATAGTAATATTAGCTGCCGCTGCCGCTTTCTTATTAATAACTAATGATAGATCTTCTAAAGCAAGACCACCAACTGGAATTTGATTTGGAGCTAATTCACCACTTAAAATTTTAGCTCCCATTTCACCTGTTAATTCTCCTAAAGCTAAATAATTAATACTATAAGAAATTAAACCACCATCGTTTAATTCTCCTTCTTCACCACAAACAGTAATGATTCCATGATCATTTGTAATATTAACAACTGCTGGAACAGCTGATGCTACAACGTTATCTGTAGGAATATAAATAGCTTCAATTCCATCACTAATTAAAGCATTAATTGCGTTAGTAATATCGTTTACTGAATTAATAGTTTGAACATAAGTTGAAATACCCATTTCTTTTGCTTTAGCTTCAGCTAAATCACTTTGAATTTTAGAGTTAACTTCGTTAGATGTATAAATAATACCCATTTTTGTAACTGATTTATCAATTTCATGAATTAAAGCTACTTGTTCAGCAACCGGATTCATATCGTTAGTACCAGTAACAAAACCAGTTTTATTTTCAACGCTTTCTACAAGTCCTGCTGATACTGGATCAGTAACAGCTGTAAATACAAGCGGTGTTTCTTTACCTTGATTTTCAATTTCAGCTTTTACTGCTTGCGCTGCAGGAGTAGCGATAGCAAAAATAATATCACATTCATTTACTAAAGATATTGCAGCATTAGTTAATGTAGAAGGGTTAGCTTCTGGATTTTGATAAATAATTTCAATATTTTCACCATCTACATATCCAGCTTCGGCTAAAGCTTTAACAATTCCATCTTGAGCACTATCTAAAGCAGATGCTGATACATATTTTAAAATACCAACTTTTATTAAATTAGAACCTCCACAACCTGTAAGAGTAATTCCTAATAACACTACTACCAACATAACTAATAAACTTTTAATTTTTTTCATAAATAATCCTCCATTTTTTAAATTAAAAATGTTATTACAACAAGTAATAACATTAAAAATTCAAATAAAATTTTTTAGTTATTACTTTATGCTTAACGCTCGTAATAACTAATTTCTTACTTTCCACCTAAAAAGGCCAAGAGATATCGTTAGTTACGAGACACGCTTGGAAAGTAATAATAATAAAATTGTCTGAATTTAGAATTAATATTTAACATAAACTAACTCCTAACAACTATTATGCCTCAATTATACTCCTTATTTTTTTCGTTTGCAATTATTTTGCTTATTTAACTTAAATAAAAAGGCACAAAACGTGCCTATTTAATAATATCTAAAATTTCTAAACTATTTTTAACAACATATGCGGCATTTGATTCTTGAAACTCTTGTAGATTACCATATCCATATTCTACCGCAATCGTTTCAATTCCAAATACTTTAGCTCCTAAAATATCAAATTTACGATCTCCTACCATCATTACTTTATGAGAATCAGTAATATTAAGAGAATCTAACGCATGTTTTATTACTTCATCTTTATGATTTCTTGTTCCATCAAGGGTTGCTCCTGAAACAAAATCAAAATACTTTAATAAATCAAAATGTTCTAATATCATATGTGTTGTATTTTCTGGTTTTGAGGTAGCAATTACTAGTTTATAACCTCTTTTTTTCAAAGTATCTAGTACTTCATAAATTCCTTCATAAACATAATTTTCTTTCCAACCTGTAACTGTATATCTTTCACGATAATATTCAATAGCAATTTTGGCATTTTCATCACTAAAACCATAAAAATCAACAAATGAATTATAAAGTGGGGGCCCAATAAAAATTGCTAAATCATCATGATTTTCCACATTAATTCCAAATTTTTCAAGAGCATAGGCAACACATCCTGTTATTCCAACTTTGGGATCAGTTAAAGTTCCGTCTAAATCAAAAAATACATATTCTAACATATAATACCTCCACTACTGGTATTATATCATATAATTTATTTTATTTAAACTCTTTCATCTCCTAAATATGAAACAGCAACTGTCCCTTTTCCACAATGAGAAGCAATAATCATGCCGATGTCTAATAAAACAATTTTGTTTTTTATGTTCGGCAATGCTTCTTCTAATTTCTCAATTGTTTCTTTAGCTAAATCTAAACAATTAGAATGATACATAAAAAATTTACCATTATAATCTTTTCCATCTTGAATATTTTCTAAAATATCATTAATCATTTTTTTAATAGCATTAGGTACTAATCTTACTTTATCATAAGCAACAATTTTACCTTCTTTATTAAGTCTCATTAACGGACAAATTTTTAAAATACTTCCAACAATAGCTGAAGGTCCTGAAACTCGACCACTTCTTCTAAAGTATTTAAGGTTTGTTGAATAAAATTGATGATGGATATGGTTACGATTATCAATAATCCATTTTTCAATTTCTTCCATGTTTGCTCCTTGGTCTTTCATATCACATGCATAATCCACTAACATTCCGTATCCTCCAGAACTACATAGTGAATCGACAACAATTAATTTGCGGTTGGGATACTTTGTGCTTAATTCTTCTTTTGCTTTTAAAGCATTTAAATAAGATGGGGTCATTCCTGTACCAAGCGTAATATGTAAAACATCACCTTGTTCTAATAACTCTTCAAAATATTGTTCATAGTGATATTCATTAATTTGACTAGTTGAAGGTAATGCGCCATTATCTAAAGCTTCATAAAAATTATTTTTTTCATTTTCACTTCTTCCCATATTATCAATATGTTCTTCACCATCAATGATGTATGTGTAAAATAAAACCTTCATTCCTCTTTTTGTTACATAATCGTATGATAAATCAACTGTTGATTCAATAGATAAAATAAATTTGTTCTCCATGTTTTATACCTCTTTCTTTATGGTTTAATTATATAATTAAAAATTAAAAGAGGCAACCTACTTTTTATTTTTGAAGGAAACTTATAAAAATTAAAAAAGTAGAGTTGTAAAAAACAACTCTACTATTTAGAGAATTCAATATTTTGGCTTAATTCTTGAACAATTCCATCTTTATGAGTGCGAATTTTAAAGCTAATTGGTTCTAAAACCGTATTATCAACAATACGTCCAACTTTATTTACACGTTTATCATCTACAACTAATTCAATTTTGTATCCTTCTTTTTTAAACTCAATCATTTGAAGTTCAAAAGCTACAAGTTCCATAAAATGATCCCACATTCCATTCATTCTAATTGTTTGAGGGCAATTTTTACCACTAAAATAATGGTGTTGTTTAACATCATCTAAAGTTAATTTATTTTCATCTAATAATCTCGCAACTAGTTTTGCGGTACGCTGCCAAGTATAATAAATGTCGGTATTTTCAGTAATACATGATTCAATACCAATTGAATTATTATTTCCTCCACGGTTAGCAATTTTACGATATCCACTAGAAAAATATGTTTCACCTAAACAATATTCCCCATCAATTACTTTACATAAAACCCCTTGGCTATTGATATCTTCTGTTTTAGCGATACGATCTTCAATTACAACTCCGTTTTTCTCAACATGATATCTTGGAGCAAGAATAGTCGATTTTTCACCATTAATCATATAGTAACCATCTTCCGAAATTGTTACAACAGCTTTTTTACCATCATCTTTAACTCCTGATTTATACAATACATAATCAAACTTTGTTCCATCACCAGCGTGATACGCTACCTCATTATCAGGAATATTATGATAAATACCTTCATTATCAACTACATATTGATAACTACATAAATACTTAACAACATCACCAATAGATTGTTCCCAACTTTGGTTATATACTGCCTCACTCCAAAATTTAGCAGTATGAAGAGGAGATGCATCTCCAGTATCATGAACTGTTACATATTTTTTAGGTTTAATAGTTCCTGGACGATTATCATCATTAAAAGGAGCAATATTTTCTTTAATCTCTAATTCTTCAAATAAATATTTACTAACACTTGAAATAATTAAATGATCATACTCATTTTGCCATCCATATACTCTAATATTTTTTACAATTACTTCTTTGCTATCATTTTCTTTAAAATACTCTAATACTTTGTTCATATTATCAACTCCTTGCTAGTATTATACCACAATTTATAAATTTTTTTCAACTATATTAAAAGGTTGCCATTAGCAACCTCTTTTATCTATTAATATAACAAGGATCAATCTCTGTACTACTTGGAATAATAATCGCTGATTGTAACTCGATTACTTCATTAGTAGAAATATTGGTAATACGAATCGTATATGGAACACATTCTCTTGAATTAGTATGACCTATAACTCGTCCTGTATTAGTTAATAATGATGTATCACTAGATATTAATTCAAATTTATATTGTTTGTTATATTCTAACATCTTTAATTCTACATCACATAATTCTAAGAATTCATCCCATAATGTATCTTCCATTTTGTGTTTATCAATTTGATAATTATATTCATATTTTAAATTATTTTTTAATAATTGAGCACAGTTCTTACCACTAAAGTAATTATGCATTTTTACATCATTAGTTGTTAAATCAAATTTATCCATGAGCATCGCAACAAGTTTAGCAGTTTTTTGCATATTCCAGAAGAAATCAATTCCTTTTCGAGATTCTATTTCAATACCAATTGAATTAGCATTTCCTCCAAAATTAGAGATTGTCTTATAGGTATCATTAAAATATGTTTTTCCTAAATAATAATAACCATCATCACCAATTACACATCTAATACCACTATAGGTAATTTGACTAGTTGTGTAATTAGTCATATCTTGAATTGTACCTTCATAATCCGTATAAGGTCTTAACTCAGTTTTTATTCCATTAATCGTCAAATATCCATCAATCATTGTGATAACTGGATTATCAGTAGTAGCTAAAACATTTGTTTTTTCTAACGCATACGCTCTATATGGACTGTCTCCCGCATGAGCTCCCTTATCTGTTAATCTAATTATTTGAAAAATACCATCATTTCCTGTTGTATAGTGAACTGATGTTATATCATTTAAGAAATACTCAGCTAATCCTTCGGCGTTTTTAGCCATTCCCCAAGTATCATGAATCGTAATGTATTCAACTTTATTGTTTATTAATGGGGCAGTTCCATCACGAGCATATGAATCAGTATCAATAACTAAATCCTCAAATAAGTATTTAGTCGCTCCACGATAAATAGAATACAAATATGGATTACTCACTGCATAATTTCTACATGAATTAGCAGCCGTAACACTATATGAATAACTATTCATTATTGATAAAACATACTGAGCAACTTCTGGCATCTTTTGAATATTTTCATAAACAATAACTGTTATTTGTTCTTCCAATCCTAATTCTTCTACATAAGCAGTAATTTGGACGGTTCCAGCTTTTAAGCCAATAACTTTTCCATCTTCAGTTACTGCAGCAATTGATTCATCAGTTGAAACCCATTTAACTTTACTTTTTTCAAAGCCATAACATTCATACAAAATATTAATTGTTTTACCATTATCAACATATGGGGTTGTTTCATATAATAATTCCATTTTTTCATGACCTGGAATTTCATATAAACTTTGATAATAATCACTATAATCAATATTACCTACAAATTTATTGTTTTCAACTTTGTCTGTTCCATAATAATTTTTAGTTGCGTTAATCAATAAACCATCAGTACTACTCTTAATATAGTATGTACCATTACAATTTATTAAGACATTTTCATTTACTACACAACTTATATTATTAAGTTGTTCTTCTATTTTATCTATTCTAAACAATAAATAACCATTAGTAATTTCATTACTTAATACTTTAATTGAGACATTATCGCCATCAATATTTTTTATAAAATTAATCGCAGCATGTGAATCTTTTGTTTGTCCAATCTTATCAAAAGTATTATTTTGAATCAAATAATTTCCATCACTATATTGTCTAAACCATATAGCATATTGGTAATACTCTTTAAATGTATTATTTTGAATAATTACATCACCTTTTATTCCAAAATTAGCATTACCATTTGCTAAATCATCAACTTTAATCGCATCATTGAATGATGCTCTATTACTACCACCTAAAAAGACAGAGTTTTGAATAGTGATGTTTTCAACATCCACAAGATACATAGCCATTGGTCTACCGCTTGATACACGATCAATATAACAATGATCAATCAAGACATTTTTAATAATATTATCGTTATTTGATACTAAATTAAATGGGGCAATACTTCTTTCTCCATTTGAATTTACCATACTATTAGTAACTTTACAATATAAAAACTTAATATTTTCAACTGTTGATGATAAATTATCAAAAGTAAATTTTGCGGAATTAGTAATTTCAATACCATTAATAGTTACATTAGAAGCATTAATAATTAAATCAGATTTAATAATCGTTTCTTCTTTTCTAATACCGTTTGGATTAACATTATAATTGTTCCCTCTAATTTCTAGATATTTATTAATAGTTGCTCCCTCAAAAGTACCTTCTTCAAGATAAATAATGTCTCCCGCATCAGCATAATCAACAGCTTCTTGAAGACTCTTAAATTTACCATTTTCACCAACTGTTATCTTTTCTTTACCATACAGCGGATAAGCATCTTCACCAAACATTACATGATACAACATATGAATCGTATCACTAGTATTGATTAAGGTATCACCATTAACATCACCAGCGTTAAAACCATTAATCATTGTTTTATTAGATGCATATAGTGGATAATCATCACTACCGAACATCAAACTATACAATAAATGTACAACATCACTTGTGTTGATTTCTCCATCTGCATTTATATCAGCATAATGTACATCATTAATAGAGGCATCTACAACATTATAAATTTCAGTAAATGCTACGACAGATAATAAAAACGAGATTAAAATTGTTTTTTTCCACATACTAATTCCTCCATTATCATACTTTAAGTATACCAAATAAGTTGTATTTTGTAAAATAAAATTTCTTATATTTTTTGTAACAAATCTCTTATTTGATTAAAATCTGATTCAATAATCGAAAAAATCTTCTTTCCTAAATCTTTAATTGATGCACCTACATGATATAACTTTTGTTTATCAATAATAATATACCTATCATGTACTTTATCAGTATATTCTACTTTTAATAAACCATATTGTTTATTAAAGGCTTCTATATCACTTCCTAGTATTCTTGATGTTTTAATACTTGTATAGATAATTACATTAACTTTCTTTTTCTTTACTACTAATCTATCAAGTATTGTTCTATCTATATAATTATCAATAATTATTATTTCTTCATTTGCTTTTTCAAAAAAATCTTGAATAAGACTATAGGCATCATAAAAAGATCCATTATAAAATATCTTGTCTACTTTATATTCTTTATCATAAACTATTTTTGTAATACCTTTTATAAGTTTAGTGTTTTCTT
>JAFTPH010000032.1 GCA_017463365.1 Bacilli bacterium | reverse complement strand
TTATAATTTTGTGTGGTAAAAGCAGCTCCCTTTCGGAAGCTGCTTATTTACATTTATGACCCCAATCTTCTTTATAGGTGTTAAAACCCCAAAGAAAGTTATAGGTGTTTTTCTATAAACCCCAATCTAAATTATAGGGCCGTTTTTCACAGGGTTTAAAACCCTAAACTAATTCACAGGTGTAATTACTTGAACCCTAAACTAATTCATAGGGCCCTATTTTTCAATTCTTTTTATTGCTCTAAGTTTTGCGCTATGAGCACGGTTATTATAATCTAATTCATCATCACTTGGAATTACAGCTTTCTTAAATACTAATTCGTATTCTGGTAAATATTCTTTAGGTACTATTGGCATATCAGATGGTAAATTAACACTTGACTTTTCTTTAAACATTCGCTTACATAAGCGGTCTTCTAAAGAATGGAAAGTTATTACCACAATTCTACCATCGACATTTAAAACTTTAAAAGCATCTTCTAATGATTTTTGGAAAACAGATAATTCTTTGTTAACCTCAATTCTGATTGCTTGAAAAATTTTTTTAGCAGGATGGCCACTTTTTCGTAATACAGCTGCTGGTAAAGCACTTTTAATTATATTTACTAGTTCAAAAGTTGTATTAATTGTTTTGCCAGTTCTAGCAGATACAATCTTTTTAGCAATATTACTAGAGAATTTTTCTTCTCCATAATCATAGAAAATCTTGGTTAAGTCGCGTTGAGAGTATTCATTAACAACGTTCCAAGCAGATAATGAAGCAGTTTGATCCATCCGCATATCTAAAGGAGCATCACTATTGTAACTAAAACCACGTTCACCAATATCAAGTTGGAAACTAGAAACTCCTAAATCATATAAAATACCATCAACTTTATTGATGCCAAGTTCTTCTAAACAAACCTTTAAGTTAACAAAATTGCTATGAACAATAGTAAATTGTTTACTGATTTCTGATAATCGTTTGCTCGCAACGCTAATCGCATATTCATCTTGGTCAAAACAAATTAATTTCCCAGTAGTTAATCTTTTTAAAATTTCTGAAGAATGACCGCCACCTCCAAGTGTACAGTCAACGTAAATTCCTTCAGGATTAATATTTAACGCCTCTAGTGCTTCGTTTAATAAAACAGGAATGTGTTTGTAATTAGACATAAATTTATACCTCGCAACATTATTATATCACAAAAAACAAAAAAGCGCTCTTTACGAGCGTTTATTTGTTAAATATACTAAAAAACTATTCAGCTGATTCAGTATTTTCTTTAACCTTTACTTCTTTAACAAGACGTCCGTTATAATATCCGCAAGTAGGACAAACACGGTGAGATAATTTGTATTCACCACAGTTTGGACAAACAGTCATTCCAGGAACTTCGATTTTATAATGAGTACGACGTTTTAATTTACGAGTTTTAGAAGTACGGCGTTGTTGAGCAATTGCACCCATCTTAACTACACCTCATTTTCCTTTTAATTATCGTCATCAGGAATTTCTTCATCTAAGATGATATTACGTTTCGCTAAAATATCATAGGCATCTTCTCGAACAACTCGAATAGGAATATTAACCAAGATAGAATCCCAAACGATATTACGCATATCGATAGTGTTATTAGTAATTTCAATTACATCATCATTTTCATCATTTGGGTAACCGATTAAATCAGTTTGTTCTAAATCCATAGAATACCCAACAGGTTCTAATGTTAATGCACAAGATAATACTAATTCTACTTGAAGATGATATTGACATTTAAAAAGTTCATCATCTACACGAGTTATCGTGCCTTCTACTAGGGCGATGTTGATTTTTTGAATGTCTTCGATTTCTTTAACTTCTTCGCTATAATCAAATTCTAAAGAAAATTGGTATGGATTAACAGTTAATTTTTTTAATTGAGCTATTGACCATTTCATACCTCTTCACTCCTGACTTACTTATTATACCATAAACCTTAAAAAAAGTCAACATAATAGACCTTTTTTATTATAAATTCATATAATAAAGTAGGGTGATTAAATGGGAAATAAATTTAATGGTTTTTTATTTAAAACTAAAAATATATTTATGAATCTAAAACGTCCAATTGTAATTATATTTTATTGGCAAATCTTTATAACGTTTTTTGCCTTTTCTATAGGTAATCTTATATTCTTGTTTTTAGTTGGATTGATCTATTTGTTAAATCTCTTGATTTTTATTTAAAAAATCATGGATAAATTTATCTATTGATTTACAATTTTGGACAAAATCTTCCAAATTAATCATATTCATATTTGATATATTAATACGTTTAATGTAGATAAATAACACCATAAAACAAAAATAATTATAATAAAAATCTTCTTTATGACTATAATTATCATCGAAAAGTACTTTTTTAAAATCTAAATCAAGATCATGATTTTCTATATAAAATTTAGCATAATCTAGTCCATCAATTCCAATTTTACTATTGTCAATACTCGTTAAATAACCACTTCCTCTACTCATAATAAAGTGGTCTATTTTGGGATTATTATGTAAAAATACATATTCGACACTTTGATTACTTTTAATAGATAAGATAATATTTTTTTGTAATCTAATCATATGTTGTTTTGCGTTAAGAATAATATGATAATTTTCTAAAAACACATAACTACTTTCATTTAATGATCTAGTTTCAAGTTTTCTTATAAAATTTTCTATTAATTTAAACTTATAATCTAGTTGCTCTGTTAACTCTTCAAATTTAGGTCTAGCTTTAGATATCGATAATTGCTTTTTAATAACAGTAGACAAATGCAGTTTATCTAAAGCATTAACCATATTATAAGCATTAGAGTCTTTTACTAGTTGATAATTATCAATATAATCGTTCACATAATAAGCATTTTGATTACTTCTTGTTATAAATTTTTGTTTATTATTAAAAAGAGGATATAAAATATTATTAACTCCTTGATTTAATAAAAAATTATATTTATCTTCTAATTCTTCTTTAGTTTTTTTAACAAAATAACAGTTTTTATTTTCACATATAATTTTATACGTCTTATCAGTAATAAGTTCATTATGGTTAATTTCGATACCATAATCTTCTTTTAAACTATCAATTACATTCATTGATTCCACTTATAATTAATCGATGATTTCCAAGGGATGAATATTTCTGATTTTCTTGTAATATTTGATTATAATCACAATGATATTTATTACATAACAACTTAACATCTTCATTTTCATGATAATAAATTACTTTATAAACTTTTTTCGGTTCATCAACTTGTTTTTTAGTTGTTCTTTCTACAGGAAGAACAATCTTTTCTTCTAAAAAATTATCAGTCTTTATTTCTAATTTTTCTGATAACATTTGATCCATTTGATTAGTTATTTCTTCTTTTAAACTTTCCTTGTCATCAATTATTAAATCATCTACCATTTCATCATATTCAATTTCAATATTAAAGGTCGCTTCTACTCCTCTTCCCGCAACTTCATAATATTCAAAATCTTTTACTTCAATAGATTTTAGTTCTACATTATTTTTAGTAAATACCACTTCAAAAGGAATAATATTTTCAAAATTATTTAAACCATTATTATCTTGATATTTTTCATCTGTTGAATAATATTCTCCATAAATTTTAATTTCCCCTTTTAAAATGCTATCTACTAGATCATAATTTAATAATTCAACATCAACCAAAGAAATTCCCACCATTTTATCTAATTTTGTAAAAGCATTGCTGTTTACCTGAATATTCATTAACAATCTACACCTTTCTAAAATATTATATGAACATTCAAGATTAATAATTACAAAAAAAGTTAACAATTTTGTTAACTTTCTAATTTTGATTCAATTAATTCCCAAACTTTTTCAATTCCGTAACCTGTCTCAGAAGAAATGACCAATAATTCCTCTTGGTTTTCAATTTTCAACTTCTCAGAAACAACTTTACGATGACGAGGTATAAGCGTTTTACCAATTTTATCTACTTTGGTTGCAATAACGACAACTGGTAAATCAAAGTGTTTTAAATATTCATACATTAAAACATCATCTTCACTTGGCGCATGTCGAACATCCACTATTAAAAAGATAATTTTCAAATCTTTTGCGTGTTCTAAAAAATCTTCAATCATTTTACCATATGATAAACGATTTGCAATTAATTGTTTCGCATACCCATATCCAGGTACATCAACAAAAAATATTGAATCGTTAATATTATAAAAATTAAGAGTTTGAGTTTTACCAGGTTTACTAGAAGTATACGCTAAGTTTTTACGATTTGTTAAAGCGTTAATAAAACTACTTTTCCCAACATTAGAACGCCCAATAAACATAAATTTAGGATATTCTTCTTTAGGATAACCACTTGCTTTTACAGCACTTATTTGATAAACAGCTTTAGTAATTTTCATAAAAATCAACCTCCATTAATTATTATACTAAATTTCAATAAAAAATACAAACAAAAAGAGATTAGACGTATCTAATCTCTTAAATTTCATTATAATAATAAGCCATATTCTGTAACCCTTACGGGCGGTAATCATTTATCTCATGTTAATATTAACACGCAACATCTTAGTTCGGTATTCCCAGATGTCATGCCCCTACCAAATTTGGGTTGCTAGCTTGAGGGGTTTACCCGTTCCATTTTCTCGTTTCCAAGAAACTCGTTTCTGTGGCACTTTACAAACCGAATCATATCCTTTTTTTTGATAACCAGTCAAAAACTGAATGTTTTATCGTTATCTGTAAGGCGTTAAATAACGAAAGGACTTCTCCTTTTTTATAAAATTTTTAATGAAAAGAAGGACTTAGATTCTAAGTTCGCCGTTAGTCTATCGACTACCCTAACTTATTTGTTCGTTAGGCACAAACACTACAAACATCACAGTCTGTGCTAGTATGGACTTTCCTAACAGTATAAACTGCTCGATTACCTCTTATAATGAATAATTATTTTTCTTCTTTTTTATTGTTTGAGATAGCATCTTTACGAGAAAGCATTACTTTACCCTTGTCATCAAAACCAATTACTTTGACAACAATTTCGTCACCTTCACGTACGATATCTTCTACTTTTTCTACTCTAGATGTATCTAAGTTAGAAATATGAACTAAACCTTCATATCCAGGCCATAATTCTACGAAACATCCAAATTTCATATTTTTAACTACTGTTGCTTGATAAATTTCTCCAACTTTAGCTTCTTTTGTAAGAGCTTCAATTTTCGCAATTGCTTTATCAATCCATTCAGTTTCTGGATGCATAATAAATACGCGACCATCTTGTTCAATATCAATCTTAACTTCATTACATTCTTTGATAATGTCTTGAATAACTTTACCACCAGATCCAATAACATCACGAATCTTTTCAGGATTAATACGAATTAATTTAACTTTAGGAGCAAATTCACTTAATTCTTTTCTTGTTTCAGAAATAGTAGTCATCATATGTCCTAAAATTTGCATTCTTCCAAGTTTAGCTTGGGCTAAAGCTTCTTTTAAGATTTCTTTAGTTATACCACGGATTTTGATATCCATTTGTAAAGCAGTAATACCATTTTCAGTACCAGCTACTTTAAAGTCCATATCTCCATAGTGGTCTTCTAAACCTTGAATATCTGTTAAAATTGTATATTTTTCACCATCACTGATTAGACCCATCGCGATACCAGCAACAGGAGCTTTAATTGGAACACCAGCTGCCATTAACGCTAAAGTACCAGCACAAATTGAAGCTTGAGATGATGAACCATTAGATTCTAAAATTTCACTTACTACACGGATTGTATAAGGGAATTCATCTTCACTCGGAATTACTTGTAATAATGCTCTTTCACCTAAAGCACCATGACCAATTTCACGACGTCCAGGAGAACCATATCTACCAGTTGAACCAACTGAGAATTGAGGGAAGTTATAGTGTAACATAAATCTCTTACTATCTTCTGCCCCTAATCCATCAATAATTTGGAATTCACTAATTGAACCAAGAGTTACAACAGATAAAGCTTGAGTTTGACCTCTTGTAAATAATGATGATCCATGAGTTCTTTCAAAGATATCTACTCTTGATGATAATGGACGAATTTCATCTACAGCACGACCATCAGGACGAATCTTATCATGTGTAATTAAACGACGAACTTCATCAGCAGTGATTTGTTCTAATAACATGTTAACGTAAGAAATTTTCTTAGTTAATTCTAAATCTCCTAACCATTTTTCTTCAAAATGTTTAACAGTGTTCGCAATAATTGCATCACATGCATCTTGACGAGCTAATTTTTCATGAATAGAGATTGCTGCAACTAAGTCTGCTTTTGCAAATTCATTAACTTCGTTAACGATTTCTTCTGGAATACTGAATAAATCAACTTCCATTTTAGGTTTACCAATTGCTTTAACGATTTCTTCTTCAAATGCAACTAAACGTTTGATTTCTTCATGACCAAACATTAAAGCTTCTAACATATCTTCTTCACTTACTTGTTTAGCTCCTGCTTCAACCATGTTAATTGCATCTTTAGTACCAGCAATTGTTAAATTAATATCAGATTGTTCTAATTGTTCAACGGTAGGATTTAAAATTAATTCTCCGTCAACACGACCAACTACTACTCCAGCAATAGGTCCTTCAAAAGGAATATCTGAAATACTTAATGCGATACTTGATCCAAGCATTGCTGCCATTGCTGCAGAATAATCCGGATTAGCACACATAACCATATTTACCACTTGAACTTCATTACGGAATCCATCAGCAAATAATGGTCTGATTGGACGGTCAATTAAACGTGAAACTAATGTTTCATGTTCAGTTGGACGACCTTCTCTTTTTAAGAATCCACCAGGAATTTTACCTCCTGCGTATAATCTTTCTTGATATAAAACTGTTAAAGGGAAAAAGTCAGTATCTAAAGTATTTTTACTTCCTACTGCCGCAGATAATACTGCGGTATCGTTATAACGAACTAAGCAAGCACCACTCGCTTGTTTTGCTAGTTCACCAACTTCAACAACAAACTTACGTTCTTCTCCTTTACAACTTTGAACATACTCAAAAACTTGTTTCATAATTACACCTCATTTCCTAAAAACTATAGCCCTTGCTATAGCCAACAAATTTTACTTTTGTATAAAATATATAAACCAATTCACTTGGGAATTTTCAAAAAATAAAGAGGCACAATACGTGCCTCAGTAGCGCTTATTTTCTTAAACCTAATTTGGCAATCAATTCACGATATCTTTGAACATCCTTGTTTTTTAAATAAGCAAGTAAGTTACGACGGTGTCCTACTTTTTTAAGAAGACCACGACGAGTGTGGAAATCATGAGAATGAACTTTTAAGTGTTCATTGATTCTGTCGATTTCCGCAGATAAGATCGCAATTTGAACTTCTGGAGAACCAGTATCTCCTTCAGCACGTTTAAATTGTTCAATAAGTGCAGCTTTTTGTTCTTTACTAATGCAAGCCATTTTTTATTTCTCCTTTTCTTTTATTCCTGAAACTAAGTATTACGTGTTTAAATATGAAACATATTTAAATCGGAGTATTCGTAAAACTCTGTTACAGGTCTTACATATTATACCATATTCTCGTAAATAAAGCAAGCAAATTACAAACGATTATTTACAATCATAAAAGCTTGTTTTTTGTCATTTTCAATTTGTTTTTTAAATTCTTCTATACTTCCAAATTTTATTTCTTCTCGAAGATAATCAATAAATGAAACATCTATTTTTTGACCATATAAATCTTTATTAAAACCATCTTCTATAATATGCACTTCATAACTTAAATTTTCATAATAATTAAAAGATGGGTTATGTCCAATATTACAAATTCCTAGATATTCTTGCTCATCAAAATAACATTTCACCACATAAACCCCTCTTTTTAAAGAAGGATAATTCGCCATCAATTGTAAATTAGCTGTTGGTACATTAATAGTATTACCCACTTTTCTTCCATGAATAACTTCTGTTTTCATTTTGAAACATTCACCCAACAAATAATTTGCTTCTTTTATTTTACCATTATTAAGTAATTCTTTAATATAAGTTGAACTAATTTTTTGATTATCAATAACCATTTGAGGCATTACAGAAACTTTAAATTTATTTTCAAGAGTTTTATAGTTACCAAGCCCTTTATATCCATAATGGAAATCATCACCCACAATTACATGTTTTACGCATAAGCATTTTAAAACTTCTTCTTCAAAAACATCATGTTCTAATCTTGCAAATTTTTGATCAAAAGAAACTAGATACATTAAATCAAAACCCATATCTTTTATTTTTTCAATTTTAGTATCTAAATCATAAATAGATTGAAAGTTATCAAGATGTTTAATAACTATATCCGGATGCGGATCAAAAGTCATTACCGCGCTTAAACAATTTTCTTTTCCGGCAATATCAAGCGTTTGTTTCAACAACTTATAATGAGCTAAATGAATCCCATCAAATTCTCCAATCGTTAAAGCAACATCTTTATTAATATCTAAGTTTGGATTAAAAACAATTTTTTTTATTTCCATACTCGTACCGCCCGATAATATTTATATTTTTCTTCTTCAAAATACTCATATACTGCCAGTAATTGATTACCTTTAACAGCCACAAAATTTGAATATTTTTTATCAAAAGATTTTAACGAAATTTTCATTCCATTATTAACTTTATAAAGCACTTCTTCATTATTAGTTAAATCTATTTTTTCATAGCTAGAAATAGCAGAAACCATATCAGTTATTTGGTAATTTCCATTTTCAATTTCTTCTAATGTACTCGCATCTTCAATTTTAAATGCACCACTTTGTAATCTTAACAAATTCCCCATTGTACATGGAATCCCTAAATTTACCCCAATATCATGACAAATTGAACGAATATAAGTTCCTTTAGACACTGTTACTTCAAATTCAAGTTTATAATAATCAGCATCTTTTATTAAATCAGATACTATTTTTATATCAAAAATTTCAATACTGCGTGGCTCAATTTTAACTTCTTGATTCTTTAAAGCATAATCATATAATTTTTTACCATTAACTTTAATTGCTGAATAAATTGGTGGCATTTGTAATTGAGGTCCTTTAAAACTATCTATTACTTCATATAATCTTTTTTTATCAACTTTAAAATCTTTTACTTCTTCGACAATATTACCTGTAATATCGTATGTATCAGTCGAAATACCTATTATTAACTCTGCTTTGTATTTTTTTACATCAGCTTCCAAAAATTGGACAAGTTTAGTCGCTGAATTTACACAAACTACTAATACTCCTTCTGCGTTAGGATCAAGGGTACCAGTATGTCCAACTTGTTTAGTGTTAAAGATACGACGTACTTTATTAACGACATCGTGACTAGTCATACCTTTAGTTTTATATACATTAATAATTCCGTCCATCAAAACACTACCTTTCTTTAAAAAAATTCATTATCAAAATACCAAACATTATTAAAATAATTTTTATAAAAACATTAATCGATAAATAATAACATTCAATCAACATTATTAAAGTTGATCCTAATATTAAACCCATACAAAACTTTAAAAACATATTTTCTTTCTTTTGAATAAAACGTTTAATAAGTTTGGAAAAAACAATCGCCCCTAAAACAAATGAAATTAAAAATAACAAAGAAATAATTAAATCAGCGTTCATAGGAAGCTTTACAAATATCTTAAAAACATTTGATAAACTATTTATAATCGTTGGATAAATTCCCATTGTAAGTAAAATCAAACTTCCACTAATCCCTGGTAAGATAAATCCTAAAGCTGATATTAATCCCCCAATTATTATTAACAGATAATTATTGCTTGTCGAACCTTGAGGCATTATTTCTGGCAATATGGAAAAAAGTATTCCGAACAAAAAAATCCAATTTTTTTCATTATTTTTAAAATTAACTTTCTTTTTTAAATTAAATAAACCACTTATCATTAAACCCAGAAAAAATAATTTTAAAATATCTTCTGCTTGATTAATAATATAGGCCATTCCAATAACAATTGTTATTAGTCCAAGTAACATTCCAATTAAAAAAGGTAAATTTTTAAGTAATATTTTAACTTTATAAAAACCACTAATTACTTCTAACAATTCCTCATAAACGCCTAAAAACATCGCCAAAATTGCGCTGCAAAAGCCTGGTATACCTTCTGATATTCCAAGTATAAAACCTTTTATAAAACGATTAAACAAGATAATCATTAACTTGTTTTATTTTATCATAATAATCTTTTTTTTGCAAATTAATCCCCTCTTAAGAATAATATACAAAACTTAATTAATAAATGATTTTAATTAATTAGACTTTGAATACCATCAATTAATAATGGCCCGCCCATAAATATAATAAAAATAATTATCAATCCGACTATATAATTTTTAATTCTTTTTTTAGCCATTTCTCTATCTTCTTTTTTACTAGCTATAATATACATTATACCCATATAAAGACTCCAACCAACTGATAAAATGCTTAAAAGGCCAATAATATATTTTTGATATTCTTTAAAAAAACTATTTTTTGGTAAATTAATATTTAAATCAGTATTATATATTTTCTTAGAATATTCCTCTCCACAGTTACTACAAACATAGGTTTGGACAATACAATCTTCCAACTTATCTTCTGACATTAATAGATAGTTATGAGCAAGACGAGCAATTTCTTTTTCTTGAACATAACCACAAACTGTGCAAGTAAATTCTCTCATTCCCGTATTAGCACAACTTGCTTCTTTTATTAATTTATTTTGAAATTTATGACCAGGTGCTTTTACTACATCAAGACCTTCCTCATAATCACATCTTGTACAACTCAAAAATCTTCCACCATCGGTTGTACATGCTAGTTCTTTTGTTATTTCAACTAAATCATGGCCAAGAGCATCTATATAATCATCGTCATACTCTTCATCACAACTTATACATTGATAATGCGTATATCCGTCGATGAGACATGTCGCATTTACAATCTCATCAATTACATATTTGTGATTGATAGTAAAATTATCATATCCGATATTATCTGCAGCATCAATTACTTTAACCTCATAATAACCTTCAACATCAATTATTGTTTCTTTTGTATAATTATTACCATTTACAAAAACTTGATAATACAAATCAGTCCAAGTTAAATAAACTGTATTATTTTCATTATTATAAACAATATCTACTGTAGGGGTTTTATAGAGATTAATGCTATAAGTTTTAGTTTTATTTCCCGCATAGTCAACAGCATAACAATAATATGTTCCAACATCATATAAATATTTATAATTTGTATACACCGAATAATAAGTTGAATTGGGTTTTTTTACATAAATTATATCCAACCCACATAATTCGTCACTAACATCAAAATATAAATACTCACTATTTAAAACACTATCATTTAAAGATTCACCATCATCTCCATATATCTTAATTATAGGAGGAACAATATCTAAATACACATAAACTTCTTCTGAAATATTTCCACTTGTATCGACCGCGATAAAACTATATTTTCCATTTAATGAGTTTTTGGATATTACTGTAGAATCAATATAATCATTCCAAAGTGTATCATTGGGGCCTTTATATTTCATATAGGCAATTTCAACATTATCGGTAGCTGTAAAATAAAAATCTTTATTTACTGAATCCGTATAAATCATTCCTCCATCAGCAAGATTAATTTCTCCAATTGGTGCTTCATAATCCGGATTAGCATAAGAAATTAATTGAAAATTTAAAACAAATCCTAAGATAAAAATTAAAACAATTATTTTAAATCTTTTAATATTAATCGTTCCTTTCTGTAAAAAGTTGTTTAGTATATTCACCAGCTAACACTTTAATTGAAGCTCTCAGTTCAGTTGACCCAACAAAGAAAGCGTCCCCTGTAGTAGCTGAAACAATAATTCGTTGTTCTTCTTCATTAAATCCCTCACCCGTACGATAAACATCAATAACATCTTTCATATCAGGTGCAGATAATTTAAATATAAATAGATACTGGCTATTTTTTAATATAGTTGAAGTTTTATGTTTTAATTCTTCATTACCATTCCAATCAGAAATATTTTGCGTTGCTGGAATAAAGCTACCATTATATTTTCTAATTCGCTTATTCATTTGATAAAAAAAGTCTAAAGCAATTGGATATTTAGGATCAATAAACAAATGAGCCTCATCACATACAATCATCGTTTTTAATTCTTTACCATTATTACTTAATTCTTTGGCGTTAATAATTTCTTGTTCAATAAATCTAAAAATCAAAAGCATTTGTGCATTAGCAATTACATTATTTTTATTAGCAAACAAAGCTTGAAAATTAAAATTAATAATTTGCGCATTAACTTCTAAAGTTGATGGATGATTCCAAATATCTGAATACCTTCCATTAACAAACTTTTGTAAATATAATCTTGCTAGTTGCAAATCATCTTCTTTAGCGAAGGCTTTTACTTCATCTAAATCTAAAACATTTAATAAATCGCTAAAAAGCGGGTAATCTTTAGGTTTTAATTTATGAAACTTTGTATTACTATCAATATTTTTAGTTTTATAAGCCACAATTACCAAATTATTAATTAATTCAATTACTGAACTACTAACATCTTCTAAAACAATTCTAAAAAATGATTCTAACATTTTTAAATGGGTATTGAATGTAACACTTGAATCAGCACATTTTCCATCTTCAGTTAAAATCTGATAAATATGAAATGGATTTATCCGTCCTTCCAAAGCATTTCCTACATCTATCACATTACCTTTTAAATTTTTCGTTAAATTGATATATTCTGCTTCAGGATCACAAATAATAATTCTTGTATCATTTGACCATTCATTAGTAATTAAAATTTTTAAAAAATATGATTTACCACTACCACTTTTACCAATTATCATCGCATTTGAATTATGATATAAATTACCTCTTTTCCAAAGATTAAAGATAAATGGATAATCATTATTTTTATTTTTACCTAATAATATTCCTTGTTTATCTAAAATGATCGTTCTAATAAACGGAAAAACAGCTGCTAAACTACTACTATTTATTCCTCTTTCATACTTTGTTAATAAATTATTATAACCTAAACTAGAAAAGATAAAACCATCTTTTTGTTTCGCATATAAAGGAGATGTTCGAAAATTATCTTTTAAAATTACATTTCTAACCCTTTTACGATAATTACTATCTTTCAAATAATTATAAGCAGTAATACTCATATTTACATCATATAACGCCTCATTCTCTGACTGCAAACTATTCAATAAATTTAACATCGTTTCTTTATGAAGCGAAGCTTCTTTAGTCTCACTATATTTTTCACTTAAAACTTCTTTGGTTTCGAGCTCTGTTATACAACCATCAACTCTTTTAATAGCTTTAAACTTATCTACCGGTTTAATTCTTAAAACAACTTTGGTATTGGGAATATTAAAAATATTATTTCCCCATGCATTTTTAACTTTCAATGGATAATCATTTACTGAATAAATTACACTTTCAACATCATCAATATAACATCGATTACTTGAAAACTTTATTTTTTTAGGTTTAGCCCAATTAATTAATTCATCTTCATCTAATGTATTCACAACTCGTTCATCAAAAATATGGCTATTATTGTATTTTAAAAAAACGATAACTTCTTTTTTGTTTAAAATATTAGTATCAAGACCACATTTATTAATTTCACTTACAACCAAATTAACAAGCATATCAATTTCTTTAGCTTTTTTTGAATAAACAACTAAATAAAAATCTGATACATATTGTTTAAAAAAATTATTTAAATTATCAATTTTATCAATACGTTCTTTTAAAATATTACTTTTTATCTTATCTATTTGTTCAACTTTACCCTGTTTATTAAATTGGATTTTTTCAAATAAATCAAAAGAAAACTCATCAAAATTCACTGGTCGATCAATTTTAACAAGATCAATCATTTGGGAAATATCAATACACTTTATTGCGTTTGCGAAATAATTTATATCAACATCTTGTTCATTTAAATCTTCTATTCCAAAATTTTTTTGACCTAATTTAATTACTTTTCCAAAACTACCATCATTAAATTTAATTACTCCACTTAAATCCACTTCTTTAAAACTAACTAACTTATCCATTTCTTCTTTTACATACTCTTTTTTACCAAATAGATATTTTAAATAATCAACGACAAAATTATAAAAAATCCCATCAGGAGTAGGAATAAACATCAACAAAGAAATAATTGCTGTAACTATTGAAAGAATAAACTTACCCTTTATCAATAAGAAAAAAACAATCATAAATAAGCCTAAAATAATTAAAATATCTTTTAAACTATAACTCTTCCAAAAGGTGTTTTTAATTTTCGTATTTTTGGGTATTATACGCATAACTTCCTCCTTCCTCACTATAACGATGTGTTTTATTCAATAATTGGTTATTTATAATATTTTGATAATTATCAATTTTATTGATTACTTTAAAATCATTTCTTTTATTCTTCATTAAAGAATCAAAAGCCTTTTGAATTGTTACCAAACCAATACTAAATGAGGCAACAATAATTAATTTTAATATTTTTGTATCAACCTCTGATAAACCATCAATATCTAATTCTACAACAAACGGTAACATATAAATTAATAAATTTATTCCTAAAACACTCATATATGCAAGCAAAAACCTTTTAATAAATTCTTTAACCCAATTTTTAAAAATTAAACCATCATCAATAATAATAGTTGAAATTGATGGAGGCATAATTAAATATAAAACAATAACTTCATATATTTTTTTAATAATTCTAATAATTACAATTAAAAATGAAATTAAAACAATACTACTAGTAATTAAACATGGTAAATAATTAAATGTATCAGGGTTAATCATTCCATTATGTAACCAAACATTATCTTCATAATCACCAAAAAGAGCTTTAACGTTTCCTAAATCAATATCTGAATAAGAATAATCTTGATACCATTCATTAATACTATTTTCAAGTAATAATTTTGAAAAACTGAAATGAAGATCGATATTTAAAATCTTATTCACTAACTCTAATATAATTTTTGATGATGAGACTCCCATGATTACCACAATCAAAACCAAAATCATTACAATAATTAAACCTATTAATCTTCCAACTATTTTCATTGGTGTTGAATGATTTTTAACCATTATTTTGATAATTGTAATAATACTAAAAACAACTAATAAACCAATTGAAATAATAAAAAGATCCCAAAATACTTGTTCAATAATTGAGCTATTCAAAAAGTATTCGATAATGTTAATGTTCTCCCCTTTAAAAATAGCATTATCAAAACTTTTACTAATAAATAAAATATTAATGATACTATCAATAAATTTTAGAATCCATAAAATAATTTGTAACAATATTTGTTGTAAATTAATTATCACTTCTTCCCTCCTTTAGAATAATAGAGGCGATTTTTTTAATCGCCTCAGTAGTTTTATGCGGCTGGAACCCAAGCTGCAAGTCCTTCAATTAATAATGGTGCTCCCATCGCAATCACAAAGATAATTACAACTCCAATAATAAGATTCTTTAACATATCACGAGAATTAATTTTATCTTCATATCGACTAGCCAATGCAATTTTAATTCCAACATATGCTCCCCATACTACTACCACTGCCGCAAGAGCTAAAACAATGTATTTCCAAAAACTATCCATTAAAGTTTGTAAATTATTAATAATTGATTGTAATGACCCATCTAGAGTTGCTTCTGTTAAAAATTTTAAAATCATATTAAATCTCCTTCTTCCTATAATTAGTTATTAAATTTTTTTGGTAACTTTTACCTTTAACAAAACTTTCAATTTTATTTCCCTCTTTTTCATGAATTATTAAAATATCATTTAAATCGTAATTTAAACTATCAAATATTTTTAATAAATCAATTATTTTATAATACTCTTTTGTTAATACTTCATTAATTTCTTTTTTACAAATAGTTAATACTTCCTTTTTATTGTTACTTGTTGGTTTACCCCGGAAAACTTTAATCTTATAGGGTGAATAGTCTATTAAATCTGATGTGTTATTGATTATCCATATTGTTTTTATAAACTCATTATTTAAATTAAATACTTGATTATCTTTTATTAACAAATAAATATTAGACTCTATCTGTAAATAATTTAATAAATACAAAAATAAAGCTTTATTATTTTGATTAGTGCCAGTAATATAAAGTATTTTCTTTTTTTCATTTAACTTATCTAACAAATATAAATTTTGTGTTTCATATATTTTCCATAAACTAGTTGTATTTTGTTTAATTCTATTTATTCGTTTTTCTAAATCATCATTTTTAATTTTTAAAGTAACTAACCTTTCTTTAACTTTAAAATCATCATCATTACTACTATTTATCTCTCGTTTTATATTTGGTACTTTTTTATCAAATAAATTAATAATAAACTCAAAAAAATTTGTTTCATTAATTTCTTCTAATAAATCTTGATAAATAATCTTTTCATAAAAAATAAGTAAACTAATTAATATTAATTCATTATTAATTTCATCATCATCGTATAAGCAATCAATAATTTTTTTGGTTAAAAAAATTAATTCATCTTTTAAAGCAGTTATTTTAACTCTAATATCATTATAAGATAAATAACTTTCATCTTTGTAGTAATATTTACCACCATCATTATTAATCCATAATTCTAATTCTTTAATCTTATGAAGCAATACATTTAAGATTGTAAATAAATCAAAATTTATTTTATCGATATTTAAAACATTAACCTCATATCCTCTTCTTTTTAACAAATCATAATGATAATTATATAATTCTTTATGATCATCAAAAACAATAATACTTGGTTTATCAATTGATGATGAAATAACTTCAATATTAGCATTTAGAAAATCATTATTGTTATCTTTATCTAAGATTAATACTCTATTTTCATTTGTTGTAAGAAAACTATTAGAATTTTTACCAATAACAATACTACTATTTGCTTTTTCAAGATTATCAAAAGGGATATTTAATTGTTTATTTTTTCTTTTAAAGTCTTTCATTAATAAAATAACAATAAATAAACTAAACAATAATATAGTAATAATTAAACCAATAGGCAGCTTTAAATAAACCGAAATAATTAAAACAATTAGCAGAATAATCCCCATCCATAATTTAGATTTAGTTATTATATCAACCTCCCCAATAACATAATATTAACAACTATATTTTGTATTTTTTTTGCATTCAATAATATTTTCAAACATAACCCTTCCAAGATTTAAAATACAAAATATATAAGAGTAAGTAAGGAAACTAATAAAATTATAATAGGGATAAGACAAGGTGTTTCCTTACTTGGCATGCATTATATCACTAGAAAAAGGTTAATTCCAGCAAAAAAATAAAATCGCCTGGTTTTTTTAAAATTTCGAAAAAAATAAAGACTAAAACAAATCGTTTTAGTCTTTTTCGAAAATTCATTATTTATTCAACAAATTCGACATTTGCGTTACCAACACCACTTAATAAATCATTTTCCGTTAAATATTGCACAACATATTTAGCAAGTTCATAACTACTTTCTACGATTATTTTAGGTTTTACTGTTTCATCAATCTCTTTCGTAAAATATCCAAAATGAGTACATCCTAAAATAACTAAGTCAACTTTATTTTCATATTCTTTCATAATTTCATCAATTACTTTTTGATCAAACTTCTTTTCTTCGGCTAGTCTTACAAGTTCTTGAGCAGGTTGTCCTATAACATTAAATTTATTTAAATATTTTTGATATAATCCAACCCTTACCGTATAGTTTGTCGCAAGCAATAATATATTATCTACGTCATTCATCTGATTAATATAATTAGTAGTGACGGTAATTGGTTCACATAACGGAACATTTGTTAAAGTCTTTAAATAATCAATTTGAGTTCCGGCAGTATTACAAGCAATAACAATTATTTTGACATCTTTTTTTTCAAGTAATTCAATATTGTTTTTTAAAATGCTTTGTAATTCTGATGTTGTTTTAGTCCCATATGGGTTATTTTTAAAATCGCCAAAATAAACATAATCTTCATTTGGTAACATCTCTTTCAAATAAGCTAAGGTTGTTAGACCTCCTACTCCAGAATCAAAGACGGCTATTTTTCTATTATCCATATTAAAACCTCTCAATCTTATAAATTGATAAAATTATATCAAATTATTGATTAATTGTCTAAATTTATGCGATTATTTTTGTATCATAATCTTGATAACAAAATCCAATTCTTTTATGAACTAATTTGTTATTTTTAAAAAATAATACTGATGGAAATTCCGTTAAATGATATTTATCAATTAATATAGAAGCATTTTTAATACTTAAATTATATACTTCATATTCCAGTTTACGTTTTCTTAACATATAGATAAAATTATCTTTAATCATTTTTGATAATAAACTTTCATCTTCATCAATAATCATAATATAGTTTTTTGGTAAAAATTTAAATTCTTGCATATTTTATACCCCCTATCTATATTATAATCATTTATTTTAAAAAATTTGTCTTTTATTGTATTAAGAAGCCCTTTTATTGGAAATTATTCTTCTTTTTTGATATACTAAATACTAGAGGTAAAAACTTTATGAATAATAATCTTAATAAACCATTAAAAGTTTTAGGTTTAATCTTAGAAATTAATCCCTTTCATAATGGTCATCAATATTTTATTAATGAAGCTATTAATCAAGTTAAACCTGATGTAGTAATTGCTGTTGTGAGTACATCTTTTACTATGCGGGGGAATGCCTCATTAATAAATAAATTTGACAAGACTACTTTATTATTAAATAATAATATTGATTTAGTTGTTGAATTACCTGTTAGTAAAGCTTTAAATAGTGCTGACTTTTTTGGAAAAATTACGGTTAAAAGTTTGATTGATTTAGGTATTACTGATTTAGCCTTTGGGGTTGAAAATAGTGACATATCGGTTTTATCAAAACTTTATGAATTAACAAATACATTTGATTATCAAAAACAATTAAATTTATTTCTTCATGATAATCTTAGTTATAAAAAAGCATCTTCTAAGGCTCTAGCAAGTATCTGTTGTGATGAAGAATTAATTAATTTAATTGATAAGCCAAATATTACTTTAGGATTACAATATTATAAAACGATTATGAATGTTAATCCTCAAGTTAATGTTCACTTAATCAAACGAGTTGATAATTATTATCAAAATACAACATGTGAGTTCCTAAGCGCTTATACAATAAGAGAAAAACTTAAAAATAATGAAAATATAAATGAATATTTACCATATGATTCTTCTTATTTAAATAAAATAGATGAAAACTTATTATTTAATTTAATAAAATATAAACTTCTAGTTGATAATAAAAATATCAAAAATATTCATTTAGTTGAAGAAGGTATTGATAATTATTTAATTAATAATTTTAAAGGTAACAATTTAAATGAATTATTAAATAATTTAAATAATAAAAAATATTCTAAATCAAGAATATTAAGAACATTAATGTGTATTTTACTAGATATTCCTAAAGACTATAATTTAGATGAAGAATATTTAAGAGTTTTGGGTTTTAATGATAAAGGGCAATTATATTTAAATACTTTACCAAAAAACATCAAAAATCGCCTAAAAACGTCTTTAAAACATGATTCAACTCAAACTGGATTAATTGAATTAAATGCAACTAAATTATATAGTTTATTAATTAATCAAGATTTAAACCATTTAGAATATAAAATTCCAATAAAAAACATCAAAGGAGAATAGAAATGATTAATAAAATTAGAACAGAATTAGAAAAAATTGTTGATCCCTCATTACATAAAACATTAAAAGATTCAGAAGGTATTAAACATTTAGGTTATGATGAAGAAAATGACATTGTAACTTTAATAGTGGCTATGGGAGAAAAAAATCCAGAAACAGAAAAAGCCTTAAAACTTGAAATAACTAAATTAATTAAAATTGATTTAGGACATAAAGGTATTAAACTTCAAATTGAAGAACATCGCCAATTTAATAGTATTGTAAATAGCAGCATCCGTTTTATCGGTATTATCAGTGGTAAAGGGGGAGTTGGTAAATCAACTGTTGCAGCAAACATCGCATATCGATTAGCTAAAAAAGGACATAAAGTAGGAATTATTGATGCCGATATCTATGGTTCAAGTATTCCAAATATTATGGAATTTGATTCAAATGATCGCCCACGTTACACGGAAGATGGTAAAATTACTCCACTTGTTAAAGACAATATCGAAACTATTTCAACTGAATTCTTTACTCAACCATCTGAACCAGTAATTTGGCGTGGAGGAATGCTTCATAGTATGTTAGACCACTTCTTTTATGATGTAGCATGGAGTAAGAAAATGGAATACATGTTAATTGACTTACCTCCAGGAACTGGTGATATTATGTTAGATATTAAGAGTTACATTCCTCAAGCAAAAATGATTCTAGTAACTACCCCACATCCAAGTGCATCACATGTAGCAATTAAAGCAGGATATGCAGCACAAAAACTAGAACATGAAATCCTAGGAATTGTAGAAAATATGTCTTATTATTATAATGAAGCCAATAAAAAGAATGAAAAATTATTTGGAGAAGGCGGAGGACAAATGGTTGCTTCTTCTTTAGGTGCTGAATTAATTTGTCAAATTCCAATTAATCGACCAATTCATCATACAAGCTTATATGAAAGTGATGAACAAATTGGAAACTTATATGATGATATAGCTGATTACATCATCATGTCATATGAAAAATAAAATATCCAAAAACTAATTCTAAAAACCTATATAAAAAACAAAAACTGAGAATCCCAAAAATTCTCAGTTTTTTATATCCAATAAACTAATTTATAAAACTAATATAATTTATTAGATATTATATAAAAAATTCAATTTGTTATATTTTCACTTTTAATCAACTAAATATAAGAAAGAGTGAAACTGAGATTACTCAGCTCCACCCTTAATGTTAAAAGTGATGTTTTTATTATATTTCGTTTATATTTATAGATATTATTCACATTCAAAATCACAATAAGTTATTTTTTTATTATTTGTTATTTTAATAATTTTAATTCTTCCAAATGCAACTGATAAATCGTTAATATTTTCTTCTTCATTATCATCATTATAATAAACTATTACTTCAATTTTTTGAGAGTCATCTGAATAATGTTTTGATTCCACGATAGTACTTTCCTGATTTTTTTCAATAACAGCATCATATCCGTGTATATTTTCATCAAAAAGAATATATTCCCTGCAACAACTACTACATTTTACACTTATAAAGTTTTTAAAAAGAGGAATATCTAACTTCTTAATTTCAGTTTTTTTTACTATTTTCCCAAATATATTTCTTTTAATAACAAATACTTGGCCATTCAAGTCTGATTGCATTTCGAATCCTCTACCAAATTCTTTAATAAATTGCTCTTCATATTCTTTCTCAAGTTTAATATATTCTCTACTTTTTTTCTTTCTAAACAATTTAAATTCATCACAGCCACATGTGCATATAATTTTAAGTTTAGTGCTTTCTTTATTACTATGAATTTCTTTGCCTATATCTTTTAAGTAACTTGGAATCAATTTACATACTCCTCTCTAAAAATAAAACCAATGTTGTAATGCCCAGCTAACTACTCTACCTGTTGTTCCAGGATTACTAGCTATCATTGCATTAATTTTATTTTGTTGTGATAATACAGTTTGTGTTTTACTAACAACTTCAATTAATTTATTTTTGCCAATACGAGCAACTGCAGTAACATCAAGTCTTTTTGCGCCATTTAATCCAACAGTTTTTAATTTTGAATTTAATCCTATTTCAGAATATCTACCAATTTGCATTGCAAACTTTCCAGCCTGAACATTACTTGAAAATCTATGAAATAAATTCCCTGTTTTTTGAGCACTACCAATTATTTTTACTCCACCAAGAGCATAATTAAGTCCAGCAGTCAATGCACCTGTAGCACCTCCTATAATAGCTCCACTCATAAATCCACTAGCTGCTCCATCAAGAAATCCTTCCCATCCACCAGATATTGCACCAGCAATACCTCCAATTACTGCACTACTTACAGCACCTGTTACTGCCCCATAGAACGCAGCGCCAAGAATTACTCCAGCTGCTCCTCCTGTAAAGACCGTGGCTATTCCCTAAACAGACAATCACAGCGCCACCTATTAGCCATTCTGCCCATTGAGGTAAATGTCCACTAGGATTGCTATAAGAAATCGGATTATTGTAACAGTAGCAATACAAATTTAATCCATTTACTGATTCAGGATCAAGATAATCTACATCATCAGGACTTATAAATCTACATAATTCGGGTGAATAATACCTTGAGGATAACCAAAATAACGAAGTCTCGACGGGTCTCTCACGAGTATCCTCATCCACCTTTAGCTTACATATTTGTAAGCTATTTTTATATTTCTAGTCTTCACTCCATTAATTACTTTAATATGACTTAATGTTATATGGTCTATTAAGCTATTAATTAATTCCGGAGTTAACTCATCAAAGTTAAGATATTCTTTTAAAGCTTGTTTAAGTTTAAGAATATTCTTTTCGTTTAATGAATTTTTTAAAAACTTATCTTCTATTTTCTCTAGTCGATTATTTATTTCTTTTTGTTCTTCTTGATATTTATCTAACATCTTTTGATAGTTACTACTACTCAAGTTTTCTTCTATTAAATCTTCATATAGCTTTATGACAATTTTCTCTATTTTTTGTAGTCTTACAAGAAGTTTATTTTTTTCATCGACTAGTTTTTGCAATTCATCGTCTGTATTAGTTTTCTCAATAATATTATTTAAGAATACATCATCACTTAGTTTAAGTGATGTTATTAAGGATTTTATTTTATCTTTTACGACATTATATATTTCTAAATATCTTATAGTATTAGCTTCTGTATCTATTCCATTTCTAACAGAATTACCAATACATCTATAACCCCATACTAATCTTCCATCTCTTCGTTTGTTATAATAAAGGTTTAATGTTCTTCCACAGTTTTCACATTTTATTAGACCTTTAAATAGATTAGGATGATTATGTCTAGATGGACGCTGTCTATGTCTTATTAATTCTTGGACATGTTCAAAGTCAGATCTTGATATTATTGCTTCATGTGTATTTCTTACTATGATGTGTTCTTCTTTTGGAACTTTTATACATTTTTTTGTTTTATAATTCTTAACTTCATATTTGTGATTTTCCATATCACCAATATATACTATATCTCTAAGTATTGCTCCTACTGTATTAGTATTCCAAAATTCTATATCATAGTTTTTATACATCTGTCTTCTTGTTGAGGTGAGTTTAGTAAATCTTAAATCTCCATTATTAGCTTTATAAATACTAGGTGGAACAATTTTTCTATTATTTAGTTCT
>JAFTPH010000031.1 GCA_017463365.1 Bacilli bacterium | reverse complement strand
TTATAATTTTGTGTGGTAAAAGCAGCTCCCTTTCGGAAGCTGCTTATTTACATTTATGACCCCAATCTTCTTTATAGGTGTTAAAACCCCAAAGAAAGTTATAGGTGTTTTTCTATAAACCCCAATCTAAATTATAGGGCCTACATATTCCCACCCCTTTACAAAAACAAAAAGAAACCTTGAAGATACTTCAAAGTTTCTCATCTTGTTTCCTATTATTTTGTCATATTCCTTTACATATCTTCCAAGTAAAATATAACAAATATACTTTTATTTGACAAGTTTTTTGATAACTTTTTTAAAAGACCGAAGTTTTCTTCGGTCTTGTTTTACAATTATTAGATGAATTCAATAATTGCCATTGGAGCAGCGTCTCCACGGCGATTACCAGTTTTTAATACTCTTGTATATCCACCATTACGGTCTTGATATTTAGGAGCGATTTCACTAAATAATTTTTGAATGGCAAATTGTCCTTCTTCAGCTTTTTCAAATCTGATTAGTTTAGCAGCAGAACGACGTGCAGCTAAGTCACCTTTTTTACCTAAAGTTACCATTTTATCAGCTAAACGTTTTAATTCTTTTGCTTTTGCTTCAGTTGTTTCAATTCGACCATTAATAATTAAGTCTGTTATTAAATCGCGTAATAATGCTTTTCTTTGGAAGCTTTTACGGCTTAATGTACGGTATCCCATTGACATATTAATAATCTCCTTTTTTATTCTTCTTCGTCGATAACTACTTTGTCATCAACATCTTGTTCTTCAAAATCTTCTTCATCAAAATCAATCATGCGACCTTCACTAGGTTTTAACTCTAAACCGATTTCGTTAAGTTTTTGGATAACTTCTTTTAATGATTTACGTCCTAAATTACGAACTTTCATCATTTCTTCTTCAGTCTTTTGAGTTAATTCGCCAACTGTATTGATATTTGCACGTTTTAAGCAATTATAAGAACGAACTGATAAATCAAGATCTTCAATTTTCTTATCAAGTTTCTTGTTAGTTACTTTTTCTTCTTTTTGTAACATAAATTCACGTTCTTTAATATATTCATTTAAGTCTTCAATGATTGCGAAATGTTGTGCTAAGAATCTTCCGGCAAGTGATAATGCATTTGTTGGTTCAATACTTCCGTTTGTCCATACTTCTAAAGTTAATAAGTCACAGTCAAAGTTATCTTCGAAACGAGTTTTTTCAACTGTATAACGACATTTAGTAACTGGAGTAAAGATTGAATCGATTGGAAGTAATCCAATAATACGATTTACACCGTCTTTACAGAATTTTTTATTTTCATCAGCGTTCACATAACCAACACCATTACGAATTCTTAAAGTCATTCTAATTTTGCCATTAGGGGCAAGTGTTGCTATTAATTGTTCTGGATTAACAACAGTTACATGAGGAAGATGATTGTTTTCACCAGCTGGTAATACTTGTTCAAAGTTTAAATTAATATCTCCAGCAGTAACAGGCATTTCTGTAGCGGTATTGTTAACTTTTTCAAAAATGCTTTCATATACAACGTTATCGGCACCATAGATACCTTTTGCGTTATCTTCACTATCGATTGTGAAAACAATATTTTTAACGTTTAAAATGATTTCAGTAACATCTTCAATTACTCCATCAACTGGAGTAAATTCATGATCAACACCTTCGATCGCGATAGCTACCGCAGCAGCACCTGGTAATGATGATAACAATACCCTTCTCATCGAATTACCAATTGTTTGCCCGTAACCCCTCTCCAGCGGTGTTACTCTTAATTTACAATAGTTTTTATCTGAGCTAAACTCATTATCAATTTCCATTGATGGTTTAATAAATTCAACTTTTCTCATCTTATTCCTCCTATGAATGATTAATTAATATATCTAATTACTATCCACGAGGTTTCTTTGGAGGACGACATCCGTTGTGAGGGATTGGAGTAACATCTTGAATTGATGTAATATCTAATCCAGCAACTTGAAGTGATCTAATTGCTGCTTCACGTCCAGGACCTGGTCCTTTAACAGTAACATCAACTTTGCTCATTCCGTTTTCGATAGCAACTTTTGCACAAGCTTCAGATGCCATTTGAGCTGCGAATGGAGTTGATTTTTTGCTTCCTTTAAATCCTACTGCACCAGCACTGCTCCATGCAACAACGTTACCAACAGGGTCAGTGATAGTTACAATTGTATTATTAAATGTTGAGTGAATATGAGCAACCCCAACAGGTATACTCTTCTTTACACGACGTTTACGAACTACTTTACGAGCCATTTTTTACGCCTCCTTATTTCTTCTTATTAGCTATAGTCTTAGCTGGGCCTTTACGAGTACGTGCATTTGTTTTAGTTCTTTGTCCACGTACAGGTAATCCTTTACGATGACGTAAACCACGGTAACAAGCAATTTCCATTAAACGTTTAATGTTAAGTGCTGTTTCACGACGTAAGTCACCTTCAACGTTATACTTAGCTACTTCTTGACGAATTAATGTTAATTCAGCTTCTGTTAAATCTTTAACTCTTTTTTCTCCATCGATTCCAACAGCTGCTAAAATCTTTTGGGCAGTTGGTCTCCCAATCCCATAAATATATGTTAGAGATATTTCTACATGTTTATTGTTAGGAATATCTACACCAGATATACGTGCCATATTTTCATTAGCCTCCTATTATCCTTGTCTTTGTTTGTGTTTAGGGTAAGCTGAGCAGATTACCATAACACGACCTTTTCTTTTAATAACTTTACATTTATCACAAATGGGTTTTACTGATGGTCTAACCTTCATTTGGTACCTCCTATATATGTTGTTATTTGTAAATTTTTAATTTTTTTGTTTAAGTAATTACTTATGACGATAAGTAATACGTCCACGTGTTATATCATATGGTGATATCTCAACAGTTACTCTATCACCTGGTAAGATTCGTATTGTATGCATTCGGATTTTACCAGAAACGTGGGCGGTAATAACGTGACCATTTTGAAGTTTTACTTTGAAAACTGTATTTGGTAACACTTCTTCAACTGTTCCTTCAGCTTCAAAAACATCGTCTTTAGACATCTATTTCTTCTCCTTTAATTTTAGTTAAAATTTCATAACCGTCATCAGTGATGACAATCGAATGTTCGTAGTGTGCACTTGGCATTTTGTCTTGTGTGACTACTGTCCAATTGTCTTTTAAAACTTTTACACGGTGTGTTCCCATATTTACCATTGGTTCAATTGCTAGGGTCATTCCTTTTTTTAATATTGGTCCTTTACCAGGAGCTCCATAGTTTGGAACAGCTGGGTCTTCATGTAATGCATGACCGACACCATGACCAGTATAATCAAGCACAATAGAATAACCAAAACTTTTAGCATAAACTTCAATCGCATGGGAAATATCCGATAAACGATTACCAGGACGAGCAAATTTTAATCCTTCATATAGTGATTGTGTCGTAACTTCTACAAGCTTTCTTTTTTCTTCACTCACACTACCGACAAAAAATGTTTTTGCACAATCTCCGTGATATCCTTTATAGCAAGCTCCGATATCTACTGAGATTATATCACCATCTTTTAAGATTGTTTTTTTACTTGGAATTCCATGTATAACAACCTCATTTATTGATGCGCAAATTGTTGCGGGAAACCCATTATAATTTAAAAATGATGGAGTTGCTCCATTAGATGTAATTACATCATAAGCAATCTTATCTAATTCAGCAGTTGAGATTCCTGGTTTAATTGCTTCTTGTACTGCTTTGTGAGCAAGCGCAACAATATGTCCAGCCTCTCTCATTAATGTTAATTCTCTCTCACTTTTTAATGTGATCATTTAGCCTCCATGCCAGTAATTATGTTTTTAGTGATTTCACTAATACTACCAGCACCATCTACTTGTAACAATAAATTTTGTTTATCATAATAATCAATTAAAGGTTTAGTTTGATTATTATATACTTCTAAACGACTTTTAATAGTTTCCTCGTTATCATCTTTTCGTTGATATAAGGTTGTTCCACAATCATCGCAAACACCTTCTTTTTTAGGTTTAAGTGAAACAATATTATATCCGCGTCCACATGATGGACAAGTACGACGATTAATAATTCGTGAAATAATAATATCATCTGAAACATCTATATTAATTACTACATCTAATTTTATGTTAAGTTCTCTTAACATTTCATCAAACGCTATCGCTTGAGCCATTGTTCGTGGATATCCATCAAATAAGAATCCATCTTTACAATCTGCTTTTTTGATACGTTCTTTGACAATGGCATTAGTAATATCATCTGGTACTAAATTACCCTTGTCGATAAGTTTTTTTGCTAGTAATCCTATTTCGCTTCCACTAGCTATAGCTTCACGAAATATCTCACCAGTTGAGATGTGGGGGATGCCGAAATGTTTTTTAATTCCATCGGCATATGTCCCCTTACCAGCACCTGGCGCGCCCATTATTAAACAACGCATTTTAGTTCACCTTACTTTTTTTAGATTACATAAATCCGTGATATTCTTGAGATTGAACTTGTGTCTTAATTTGTTTAGCAGTTTCTACTGCAACCCCAACAACGATCATAATACTTGTTCCAGCAACACTTACATCTGTTGTTGTGTTAAATACTAATTGAATAATCATTGGTAAAGAGGCAATAACTGCTAAGTAAGTTGCACCTAATAAAGTAACTTTGAATAATACTTTAGAGATGTAAGCTGCAGTATCATCACCTGGTTTTACCCCTGGAATATATGCATTTTGTTTCTTTAAGTTTTCTGCCATTTTTTCTGGACTAATTTGTAAGAATGAATAGAAGAAACTGAATAAGAAAATTAAAATGATATATAAAGCGAAACCAATTGGTTTTTGATGACTGAAAATCATTTCCCACCAAGTTGTATCTGCGCTTGTGAAGTTAACAATAGTTAGTGGAACACTAAGTAATGTTGAAGCGAAGATAACTGGGATTACTGATGCAGAGTTAAGTTTTAGTGGAACATTAGAATCTTGTTTTCCACGAATTGCTGCTGCAGCAGGTCTGTTTGCGTATTGAATAGGAATTTTTCTTTGTAATCCTTCCATCCAAATAATCGCAATAATAATTACTAAGAATAAAGCAATTATAATGAAGAATTTAGCAATGCTCCATCCTGTTGCAGGATTTGTAGTTGTTCCAACGATGAATTCGTTATATAAGTTAACGAACATTGAAGGAAGACCAGCAATGATACCGGCAACGATCATCATTGAACCACCATTACCAATACCACGCATTGTAATTTGGTCTGCTAGCCACATAACGAATGCTGTACCAGCTGTCATAACTAATGCCATATATAAATATGAGAAAGCATTTAAATCAGTTACTAATAATTCTTCGAAATAAAGGTTAGCATAACTATTCTTAATACCGATAATTAATGCTAATGATTGTACAAACGCTAAGAATAAAGCAATGTATCTTGTCCATTGATTTAATTTAGCTTTACCAGCTTCACCTTCTTCAGCCCATTCTTTGAACTGAGGGATGATGTCCATTTGTAATAATTGTACAACGATTGAAGATGTAATGTATGGGCTGATACCTAATGCTAGGATAGAGAATTGTGATAATGCTCCCCCTGTAAAGATATCTAAGAACCCGAATAAGTTATTTGTGTCACTTGCTTCAGCTTTTACATCGAATAGAGGAACTTTAATTTTAACCCCTAATCTCCATACTAATAAAGCAAATGCAGTAAAAAGTAACATGCAAATTAACTTTTTATTGTTTGAAAAGAATTTTTTCATTTTAAAGCACCTCGATTGTTCCACCAGCAGCACTGATTTTTTCACTCGCAGATTTAGAGAATTTCTTAGCTTTAACAGTTAATGCTACGTTTAATTCTCCATCGCCTAAAACTTTCACTCCTTCGTATTCTTTTTTAACTAACCCTTTTGCTTGTAATAAAGCTGTATCAACTACAGTTCCAGCTTCGAAGCAGTTTAAATCTTCAACATTGATTACAGCGTAATCAACTCTGTTAATGTTTGTAAATCCACGTTTAGGAAGACGTTTGAATAATGGTGTTTGTCCCCCTTCGAATGCAGGACGAACTCCTCCTCCACTACGTGCATTTTGTCCTTTGTGTCCTCTAGTGGCAGTTTTACCCATACCACTTCCGGCACCACGTCCTACACGTTTTTTGTAGTGACGAGCACCTTCAACAGGTTTTAATTCATTTAATTTCATTGTGGACCTCCTAAGCTTCTTCAACACTAACTAAGTGTGCTACAGTTTTAACCATTCCACGGATTTGTGGATTGTCAACTTTTACAACTTGTTTGTGCATTTTTGTTAAACCTAGAGCTTTTAAAGTGTCTCTTTGATTTTTAGCGTAAGTAATAGGGCTTTTTACTAATGTGATTTTTAGTTGTTTTTCATTTGCCATGATAATTACCCCTTAATTTCTTCAACTTTCTTACCACGAATTTCAGCTACTTCTTCGATTGTACGTAATTGTTTTAGCCCTTCAAATGTAGCACGTACAATATTGATTGGAGTACTTGAACCTTGTGATTTTGAATAAATGTTTTGGATACCAGCAAGTTCTACAACGTTACGAACTGGTCCCCCAGCAATAATCCCAGTCCCAGCTGGAGCAGGTTTTAAGAATACTTGACCTGCACCTGCAACACCAGTGATTGTGTGAGGAATTGTAGTATTTACGATTGGAACATGGATCATGTTCTTTTTAGCATCTTCAACTGCTTTCTTAATAGCTTCAGGAACTTCTTGAGCTTTACCAGTACCATAACCGATATTTCCTTTGTAGTCCCCAACAACTACTAATGCGGCGAAACGCATACGTCTACCACCTTTAACAACTTTAGTTACACGGTTGATAACAACGACACGTTCTTCCAATGTTTTTTCTTCTTGGTTTTTTAATTCTTCTTTACGCATTGTTACCTCCTAGAACTTAAGTCCAGCTTGTCTTGCTGCATCAGCTAAAGCTTTTACACGTCCGTGATATAAATATCCACCACGGTCGAATACAACTTCAGTAATTCCAGCTTCTAAAGCTCTTTTTGCGATTGCTTCACCAACTAGCGCAGCACCTTTGATGTTTCCACCTTCAGCGATGCGGTTGCCTTTTTCGTTAGAAGAGGCAGCAACTAGTGTGATTTGTTTGTCGTCATCAATAATTTGAGCGGCAATGTTTTTATTTGAACGATATACTGCAAGACGTGGTCTTTCAGATGTTCCAGCTAAGTTTGCTCTTAATCTGATATGACGTTTTACACGTGCTGCATCTTTTGATTTCTTTGTAATCATATGCTTTTAGTTGCTCCTTTCTATTTAGCTTTCTTTCCTTCTTTACGACGAACGTATTCACCTTGATAACGAATACCTTTACCTTTATATGGTTCAGGTTTACGGATGATTCTAACGTTAGCCGCAAATTGTCCAACTAATTGTTTGTCGCATCCTGAAACGCGTACTTCTGTTGGACTTGGAACAGTTACAGTTAATCCTTCAGGGATTTCTAAATTTACTGGATGAGAGTAACCAGCATTAATTACTAATACTTTACCTTGTAATTGAGCACGGTACCCTGTACCAATAATTTCAAGAACTTTTTCAAAACCATTACTTACACCAACAACCATGTTGTTAATTAATGCTCTTGTAGTTCCATGAATTGTACGATGGAATTTACCATCAGTTGGACGAGTTACTACTAACTCTGTTCCATTTACTTCTACATTTAATTCTGCATTGTAAGTGTATTCTAATTGACCTTTAGGTCCTTTTACAGTAATTGTATTACCATTTTGTTCAACAGTAACTCCTGCAGGAATTACGATATGTTTATTACCTATACGAGACATTCTAGCACCCTCCTTACCATACAAATGCTAAAACTTCGCCACCAAGATTTTTTTGGCGTGCTTCACGGTCAGTCATCACACCACTTGATGTAGAAACGATAGCAATACCTAATCCATTAAGAACTTTAGGTAGTTCGTCTTTTTTAGCATATACTCTTAAACCAGGTTTAGAAATTCTCTTAAGTCCTTTTATTACATTAACTTTATTAACATATTTTAAAGTAACTTTAACAATTCCTTGTTTACCGTCTTCTGTTTTTTCAAAATCACTAATATATCCTTCTTCTTTTAAGATACGAAGAACTTCAAGTTTTAAATTTGAAGCAGGAACCATAACGTCAGCATGTTTCATTTGTGCTGCATTACGGATTCTTGTAAGCATATCAGCAATTGGATCTGTCATAACCATAGATAGACCTCCTTCTTACCAGCTCGCCTTTGTAACGCCAGGAATTAACCCTTTGTATGCTAGTTCTCTAAAGCAAACTCTGCATAATTTGAATTTGCGATAAACTGCATGAGGTCTTCCACAACGTTCACAACGAGTGTATTCTCTAACCGCATATTTTTGTTTACGGTTGCATTTAACTTTTAATGATGTTTTAGCCATTATCTCTTTCCTCCATTACTTTCTAAAAGGCATTCCGAGCATGCTTAATAAAGCGCGGCCTTCTTCATCTGTTTTAGCTGTAGTAACGATAACGATATCCATACCACGAACTTTAAATACTTTATCATAAACGATTTCAGGGAAAATTAATTGTTCTTTAACACCTAAAGTATAGTTTCCTCTTCCATCGAATGAGTTAGGGTTTACCCCACGGAAGTCTCTTACACGTGGTAATGAAATTGATACTAATTTATCAAAGAATTCATACATTTTTTCTCCACGTAAAGTTACTTTCGCACCAATTGACATACCTTCACGTAATTTGAAGACAGCGATTGATTTTTTAGCTTTTGTAATTAATGGTTTTTGACCAGTGATTGCAGCTAAATCTTCAACTGCAGCATCTAGTGCTTTTGAGTTTGCGATTGCATCCCCAACACCCATATTTACAACAATTTTTTCGATTTTAGGAACTTGCATAACAGTTGTATAACCGAATTTTTCAGTAAGTTCTTTTACTACATTTTCTTTATAATATTGTAAAACTCTATTCATCTGTTACTCCTTTCCTACTTATCAATACGTGTTCCAGATAATACTGCTACACGATATTTGATTTTCTTTCCTTTTGAATTTAATACAAATTCACCATTTGCATCTTTTTCATATTCATAGCGAATTCTTGTTGGTTTCTTTTCCTTAGGATCTAAGTATGCAACATTTGAAGCATCAAGTGGAGCTTCTTTCTTTTCGATACCACCATTTGGACGAGCATTTGATGGACGATAGTGTTTAGTTACAATATTGATTCCTTTAACAACTACTTTGTTTTCTTCAGGATAAACTTTTAAGATTTCACCAGTTTTATAAGTTCCTTTAGTAGCTTTATCCTTACCAGTTATAACAGCTACAATATCACCTTTTTTTAACTTCATAAGTCGCCTCCTATAGAACTTCTGGAGCTAAAGAAACGATTTTCATGAAATCACCATCACGTAATTCTCTAGCAACAGGCCCGAAAATACGAGTTCCACGTGGTGTTTTATCTTCTTTAATAATAACAGCAGCGTTATCATCAAATTTAATATATGAACCATCTTGTCTCTTTAATCCATGTTTTGTACGTACGATTACCGCTTTAACAACGTCACCTTTTTTAACGGCTCCACCAGTTGAAGCAGATTTTACTGAACAAACAACGATATCACCGATGTTTGCAGTTTTGTGGATTGAACCACCTAATACTTTAATAATAAGTAATTCTTTAGCACCTGAGTTGTCAGCTACATTGACTCTAGTTTCTTGTTGAACCATAATCTAATTACCTCCTATTAAATGATTACTGCTTCTTGAACAACTTTTACTAAGCGGCAGTGTTTAGTTTTTGATAATGGACGAGTTTCCATAATTTCAACTACATCTCCAACTTTTGCTAAGTTTTGTTCATCGTGTGCAGCAAATTTCTTTGTGTATTTTACTCTTTTTCCATATAAAGGGTGCTTACGATATGATTCGATAGCAACAGTTATAGTTTTATCGTTTTTAGCAGAAACAACAGTTCCAACATATGTTTTACGTGTATTTCTTTCCATATTAAGCCTCCTTGCTTGCACGTTCAGTTAATACAGTGTATGCACGTGCAATTTCTTTTTTAACTTTGCGTAATTGAGCAGTGTTTTCTAATTTACCAACAGCTGCTTGGAAACGCAAGTTGAATAATTCTTGTTTTAATTCGGCAATTTTTGCTTGGATATCAGCATCATTTAATTCACGAATTTGATTAACTTGTGATTTTTTTACAACTTGTTTTGCAGTCTTCTTTGCAGCCATCTTATTCACCACTTTCTCTTACAACAAATTTTGTTTTCACTGGTAATTTATGAGATGCTAAACGTAAAGCTTCGCGTGCAACTTCTTCAGATACACCTGCGACTTCAAACATTACTGTTCCTTGTTTTACAACAGCAACGTATCCATCAGGAGCCCCTTTACCAGAACCCATACGAACTTCAAGAGGTTTCTTAGTTCTTACCATGTGAGGGAAGATATTAATCCAAACTTTCCCGTCACGTCTCATATAACGTGTCATAGCGATACGGGCAGCTTCGATTTGACGGTCAGTAACCCAAGCACCTTCTAGTGATTGTAAACCATATTCACCATTAGTAACTTTTACTAAACCTTTTGCTTTTCCTTCGTAACTAATACGATGTGGACGACGATATTTAGTTCTTTTTGGCATTAACATATTATCGATCCTCCTTCTTTGTTACAGTTTGTTTAGCTGCAAGTACTTCACCTTTATTGATCCATACTTTAACACCTAATTTACCATAAGTAGTAGCAGCTTCTGCTGTAGCATAGTCAATATCAGCACGAAGAGTATGTAGAGGTACACTTCCTTCGATATATCCTTCGCTACGAGCGATTTCAGCTCCACCTAAACGTCCAGAGATTTGAGTTTTAATACCTTTAGCTCCTGCTTTTAATGCACGTTGGATAGCCATTTTTTGAACACGGCGGAACGATGCACGGTTTTCTAATTCTTCAGCCATCTTACGAGCTACGATAGTAGCATCTAAATCTGGAGTTTTAATTTCGATTACAGTAATATATACATGTTTTCCTGTTAATTTTTCTAATTTTTTAACAGCTTCATTTTTCTTTGATCCTTCACGACCAATTACCGCACCAGGTTTAGCAGTATGTAATGCTACAATAACTTTTTTACCTGTACGTTTAACTTCAATATGAGCTACATAAGCGTTCTTATAGAAGTCATTTAAGAATTCACGGATTTTTAAATCTTCATGTAATAAATCCGCAACTTTAGTTTTTGGTGCGTACCATTTAGTATCCCAATCACGGATGATACCAACACGTAATCCTATTGGACTTACCTTTTGACCCATATGTGCCCTCCTTACTTAGCAGCTTCAGCCACAACTACTGTTACATGGCTAGCTCTTTTTAAAATTCTTGCACCAGAACCTTTAGCTCTTGCGCGATATCTTTTTAACATTGGTGCTGGGTTAGCATAGATTTCTTTAATATATAAATCATTTGCTTCAGCGTTATTATTGTTTACAGCGTTTGCTACAGCTGATTTGATAACTTTTAAAATTACTTCTTTAACTGTAGATTCAACGTTTGTAACGATGGCGATTGCTTCACCAATTTTCTTTCCACGAATTAAGTCAATAACAAGTTTTGCTTTTCTTGGAGAGATTCTTACGTTTTTAGCGATTGCTCTTACTTCCATTTTTACACCCTCCATTATCTTCCTGCTTTTTTGTCTTTTCCGTGACCATGGTATGATCTAGTTGGAGCGAACTCACCGAATTTATGACCTACCATATCTTCAGTTACATAAATTGGTAAATGTGTTTTACCATTATATACAGCAACTGTGTGTCCAACGAAATCAGGATAAATTGTTGATCTTCTTGACCATGTTTGAATAACTTTCTTTTGATTTGCTTCATTTAATGCTTGAACTTTTTTCATTAAATGTTCATCAATAAAAGGACCTTTTTTAAGTGAACGTGACATATTCTTGAGTACTCCTTTCTAACCATTTCTGCGACGAACGATAAGACGGTTCGATTTATTTTTCTTTTTTCTAGTTTTAAGACCTAGAGCAACTTTACCCCAAGGAGTCATAGGTGCTTTACGTCCGATAGGTTGACGACCTTCCCCACCACCATGAGGGTGATCGTTAGGGTTCATTACAGAACCACGAACTGTTGGGCGGATACCCATATGACGTGTACGTCCTGCTTTACCTATATTTACTAATTCATGATCGGCATTACCAACAACACCAACTGTTGCACGGCAATTTCCAAGTACGCGGCGAACTTCACCACTTTGTAATCTTACTAAAACATATTTTTCTTCACGACCTAAGATTTGAGCACCTGTTCCAGCAGCTCTTGCTAATTGTCCTCCATGACCTGGGTGTAATTCAATGTTATGAACCATTGTACCCATTGGGATATTAGCGATTTCTAATGCGTTACCAACACGGATGTCAGCAGTTACACCAGAAACAATTTCCATACCTACAGTTAAATCTTTTGGAGCGATGATATATCTTTTTTCTCCATCAACGTAATGAATTAATGCGATGTTTGCGCTACGGTTTGGATCGTATTCGATTGTAGCAACTTTACCTACAACACCATCTTTATTACGTTTGAAGTCGATTAAACGATATTTTCTTTTAGCTCCTCCACCATGATGGCGAACTGTGATTTTACCGCTGGCATTACGACCACCTTTTTTGTTTAATGAAACAAGTAAACTTTTCTCAGGAGTGTCAGTAGTAATTTCATCAAATGTTAATACTGACATGTTACGAAGACCATTAGTCGTTGGTTTATACTTTCTAACTGGCATTAAACTTTACCTCCTATAGTTCGAACGCATCGATTGATTGACCAGGAGCAAGTCTTACGATTGCTTTTTTGTATGCTGGCTTAAATCCTGCGTATCTTTGCATTCTCTTTGCTTTACGATGAACATTGATTGTTCTAATAGCTACTACTTTAACATTGAAAATCTTTTCAATTGCATCTTTGATTTCTACTTTGTTAGCATCTTTTTGTACTTCGAAAGTGTATTGTAAATTTTCAACTAATTGACTAGATTTTTCAGTAATGATTGGTTTAATAATAATATCATACATTGATTTCATTATTTAAGTACCTCCTCATATCTTGCAATTGCGCCTTTAGTCATGATTACGCAAGATGCATTTTTCATTTGATATACAGATACATGATTAATGTTTTCAACACAAGCATATGGAAGGTTTCTTCCTGCTAATTCAACATTAGCATTTACTTCATCTAAAACGATTAATACTTTACCTTCAGCTTTAACATTTAATAATATTTCAACTAATCCTTTAGTTTTGAAGCTTTCTAATTCAATCTTATCAACAGCGATTAATGCATTTTCGCGAACTTTTTCACTTAATGCGCATTTCATAGCAAGTTTAACAACTTTTTTGTTAACTTTCATTTTGTATGTTCTAGGAGTTGGAGCAAATACTACACCACCACCACGCCATTGAGGAGCACGGATTGAACCTTGTCTTGCACGACCAGTTCCTTTTTGTCTCCAAGGTTTTTTACCACCACCACGAACTTCTGTACGTGTTTTAGCTTTTTGAGTTCCTTGACGACGTCCAGCTAGTTCAGCAATGATTGTATCAAATACTGCTTGTTGATGTTCTTCAACTGCAAAAATTTCTTCAGCAAGTTGTAAAGTTTCAACTTCTTGACCTTTTTGATTTAATAATACGATACTAGGCATATTTGTCTCCTTCCTATGCTAAACTTTCAGGGTTTAATGCAGGATTGTGTGATTTAACAGCATTTGTTACAACTACAAATGAGTTTTTAGGTCCTGGTACATTACCCTTAACAAGAATAACATTATTTGTTTCGTCGTATTTAACGAATTCTAAGTTTTGAACTGTTCTAGTTACTCCACCCATACGACCTGGCATTTTCTTACCTGGTTTAATACGTGCAGCTTGGATAGAACCCATAGAACCAATTCCACGATGATATCCAGATCCGTGTGCCATTGGCCCTCTGTGGAAATTGTGACGTTTGATAACCCCTTGGAAACCTTTCCCTTTAGAAGTTCCTGTAACATCTACTAATTCTCCAACTGTAAATATATTTCCTTTAACCTCTTGTCCAACTTCAAACGCTAGCATCTCTTCCCCAGCGATTTCTTTTACGAAGCGCTTAGGGGCTGTATTGGCTTTTGCAGCGTGTCCAATTTCAGGTTTGTTAGCAACTTTTTCGCGTTTATCTGCGTAACCTAATTGGATTGCACTGTAACCATCTGTTTCCACAGTCTTTTTTTGTAATACAACGTTTGGAGTGACTTCAATAACTGTAACAGGGATTAAAGCGCCTGTTTCAGTGAACACTTGTGTCATTCCGATTTTCTTACCTAAGATTCCTTTGGCCATGAGTTACACCTCCATTTTTCTCATTATTTTAATACGATTTCGACACCTGATGGAAGTTCTAAATGAACTAACGCATCAACAGTTTTAGCATTGATATTTACAATGTCAATTAAACGTTTATGAGTACGACGTTCGAATTGTTCACGACTGTCTTTGTATTTATGTGGTGAACGAATGATTGTAAATACTTCTTTTTCAGTGGGTAGCGGAATAGGACCAGACACAGTAGCACCAGTTCTCTTTGCTGTTTCCACAATCTTCTTCGCAGATTCATCTAATAATCTGTGATCATAAGATAATAATCTTATTCTGAATTTCTTTTCTTTTGCCATGTTAGCCTCCTTATACTTTTTATAAACTAGAAGTTACGGCTCATTACGAATTCCCTGATAGCACGTCACACGACAACTCTTCCGTGCGTATCAGCAACCTCGCAAATCCTTGCCTACCTTTAAGCCTTATATATTATACTCAAAACACCTATTTTTGGCAAATGATTTGATAATTTTTTAATCATTTTTTAAAAACTTTTTTCCCACTTTTAAATTTATCATTAAAAAATTTCCTATTTTGTTGTTTTTTTATGCAACGCAACCAACTTTAGCGTGACTTTTTTAAATCACGATGCTATAATAAAAATATACAAAAGGAGGACATTTACAATATGAATTATTTTAAAGACAAAATTAAAGATTATCGCAAAAACAATGGTTTAACTCAAGAGGACTTAGCTCTCTTATTACACGTATCTAGACAAGCCGTTAGTAAGTGGGAAACAGGTAGTAGTTATCCAAATTTTGAAATAATGCATGATATCGCAAAAATGATGAACGTTTCCCTAGATGAATTGATTTCAAATGAAGAAATAATCTATGAAACTACCCAAAATCATCACAAACAAAAAAAGAATAATATATATATTATCTTTTTATTTGTTGGACTATGTTTATCACTTTTTAGCGCTCTTTTTGCTATTTTCATTAATCAAGATCAAATAGATAAACCTATAAAAGAATCTAATTATGAAGTGATGGGTTTAATTTTTACCTTTGATGAAGAAGAACCTACCACTCAAAAACTCTTAAATGGAGAATATGCAGGAATTTGTTCTCATTTTGGAGGCACATCGAATTATAAATATGCTAAATCTTACAATTCAACCAGTTTTAAACTATCTGCTTCTACTTATTATTTAAGTTACGAATCTACTATTTTCTTTCTAAATAATTTAAATGTAGAAAACTTAAATTTTTACGAAGTTTATTATGATTTAAAGACCAAAGAATATATATTTAATAAAGTTTTTTTAACACCAATTTTTTTAGATGAATATGGAAACATCGAATTCAATCATAGTTTTATTGGTAAAAACACTTTAGATAATCAAGAAACCAATGAAGGGGTAACATTTGAATATTCCTTTCACCTAAAAACCGTAAAATCTTTAATCGATTACACAATTATTGAATATGATAAAGAAAACAATGTTATTTGTGAAACAAAATACACATCATATGTGAACAAACATATTCTTAATTTACAAACTAATTATATTGAAATACAAGAAAACTACGGTTTTGAAGACGGAATAAGTTACTTCGGCGGTTATATTATTGATTATCATAATCTACGTTCAAATTATACATATTTAACAAAATACACTAACGAATTTGGTTTTTGTAATTTATCTATGATTATAAAATTTGAAAAACAGCAGTAGTAAAAACCAAAAAGAGGCACTCCTATAAAGAAGTGCCTCTTTCCATAAATGGATTGGGAAGGGAGATAAATAGTAGAATGAAAGCATTCTACGATGTAATTATAACAAATGAATGTGATATTACAAGGTCGAATATGTGAAATTTAAGTGAAATTTTTAGTTTATTTCCCTTTCTGATTTCCCCATGTTTCCTCTCATGGCATCTTTTCTAGCATCTTCTATGATGTCTCTTTTATATCTTGCCATCTTGTCACATATATTCATTTCTTTTACTTCACCTTTAAATAGTTTTTTATCAATTAATATATATTCAGGATCCAAGTTTTTAAATTTTTCCCATAAATAAAATCTATTTCTTGTTTCGTAATATAGTTGATATGGATCTTTTTCGTAACTACTTACCTCAAATGTTAAAATCTTTTTTGTTAAAATTTTAAAATTACGATTACGTAACACTAAGTTATTAGCAACATATACTTTTTTACCATTTATTCTAGAAGTAATACAGTAATCATAATCAAAAGTTGTTTCGTAATATATATCTAAAAAGCCATCTGATAAAAAATAGTCTTCTACATTAATAAATGTTCCAACTAAGCGAACTCCTTTTACTGTTCTTAACTCTACTTCGCTTTTAGAAAACATTTCACAAGTGTACTTTGGATATGGCGATAATATTGTAGGAAGTTCACCATCCCATTCTAAAAGCATTCTTTTTAAAGCCAAGAACACATCTTCTTCATAAAAATAATCTTGTTCTAATATTACTGTATAATCAGCATTTAAGGCTTTTGCTTGTAGCATTGCACGCTTATAATTATTGACTTCCCCTAAATCTTCACAGTCAGTGCATTCAATATTGTTGTATTTAGATATATATTGATAAAAACTTGTTAAGTCTTCTTTAGTCATATTATATATTGTTAGTTTATCAACATATGGAATGTAGCTTGCGATATCGCGTTCATATTTTCTAATATCTTCTTCATTTTTTATTTTCTTTTTTATAAACAAATTAGCTGTTAAAATCATATTATCACTCTTTCTATATATATGATTATACACTAAACTTATTTTTTTTACAACGCATAAATTAAAAATGGGCACAATAGTGCCCATCTTTAATAAAACAAAAACCCAAAAAACACTCTACTTTTCAAAAAAAGCAACACCGATTGCGCCTGGACCTACGTGTGTTCCAATTGTGCTTCCAATAATATATGCAGGTATAGTATCTGTGTGTTCTTCCCATAAATGGGCACTATCCTTTATATATTTTTGTAACATCGTATTGTCTAAGCCAGACCAAATTACGCCATAAGGCATACTAAAATCGATCCCACCTTTTTTAGCAACCAAAGTATTTAGGAGATTGTTACCACGTTTTGAACCAACGGCTTTACCAATCATTTTAACTTCACCGTCAATTACTGATAACACTGGTTTAATTGAGAATGCCTCACCAGCAAAGGCAACAGCACTTGAAACACGCCCACCTTTTTTTAAGTATTCAAGCGTATTTACAACTGCTATTAAGTTTATTTTTTTCTTTTTTTCGTTTAATTCTTCAACAATTTCTTCAATTGATAATCCTTTTTTTATAAGTTCAAGTGCATATAAACAAAGTAGTCTTTCTCCAATACAAGCATTTAAACTATCTACAACGTGTACATTTCCATACTTTTCCGCTGCTTGAAGAGCACTAGTATATGTTCCTGATAATTTTGAAGAAATAGTAATTACAAGAACATCTGATCCATCACTTGTTAACTCTTTAAACACTTCATTAAATCTGAAAGCATTAATTTGACTTGTTTTTGGTAATTCGTCACTTTCTATTAGTTTTTCATAAAATCTATGAGGTGTAATGTCTACTCCATCATAATATTCCTCATTAAAACCAAATGAAATTGACATTGGAATTACAGTAACTCCAAGTTTTTCTGCTTCTTCTAAACTTATGTCAGATGCAGAATCAATTACAATTTTAATATTCATTTTTTTCACCTTTTTCATAGTTGTTATATATATTTTGAAGGTTATTACATATTAAAGAAAAGCTTTCATAGAAGATTTTGCGATTTTCTGGAGTTAAACCTTTACTTGCTTCAACCAATATATTATCAATCTTTTCTTCTACTTTTTCACCAACAATTTTTCCTTTTTCTGTCAATTCAAGAGGGCTTTTATATCTTTTCTTCGCTTCATCTAAACATCTAATATATCCGTTTTCTTCAAGATGTTCTAACGCTCTTGAAATACTTGCTTTATCTTCATCACATATATCACATAACTCTTTTGAAGTTAGTGTTCCTCTTTTATATAAATAATATATACATGACACATGTGGTAATTTTAAATTAAATTCAGCCATTTCTTCAGTTTTAATTCTTTTAACAAGTCTTCCGCTTTTTGCAATTAAAACTGTAAACATCTCAAATCTTTCTTCCATAATATCCCTCTTTTTAAACTTGTTGTTTTTTCAACAAGTGTATTATATCACCAACTTGTTGTTTTGTCAACAAGTTATATAATAAATTAAAAGAGAAAGTCAAAACTTTCTCTTTAATTTGCTCATTAGTTTTTATTTACTGATCCAAATACAGTCATTTTTTCAGTTACTGCTTGAGCAATACCTTTAGTAGCAGGACCTAATAACTTACGAGGGTCATATACTTTAGCATTCTTTTCATCGCTTAAGAAATCACGTAAGATTTTGTTGAATGCAAGTTGGCATTCAGTATTTACATTGATTTTACAAGTACCACAAGCGATAGCTTTTTGGATTTTTTCATCAGGAATACCTGTTCCACCATGTAATACAAGTGGCATATCAGTTGCTTTACCGATTGCTTCCATTTCTACAAATCCTAATACTGGTTCACCTTGGTAAGGACCATGAACACTTCCTAATGCTGGAGCAAGTGCGTCAACTCCTGCTTCCTTAACTAAACGAACACATTCATTTAAGTCTGCATATTTGATACCACCGATAACACCATCTTCGTTACCACCAACAGTACCAACTTCAGCTTCAACTGATGCACCCATAGCATGTGCATAATCTACAACTTCTTTTGTCATTTTGATGTTTTCATCAATTGGATGATGAGATCCATCGATCATAACTGATGTAAATCCAGCATCTAATGCTTTTTTACAGTTTTCAAAACTTTGACCGTGGTCTAAGTGGATAGCTACATCAACTGTAATATTTAAGTCAGCGATTAAACCTTTAACCATACCAACAACAGTTGTGAATCCTCCCATGTACTTAGCAGCACCTTCAGAAACACCTAAAATAACTGGTGAATTTTGTTCTTGTGCTGTTAATAAAATTGTTTTTGTCCATTCAAGATTGTTAATGTTGAATTGACCTACCGCATACTTACCTTCTTTTGCTTTTGTAAGCATACCTACCATATTAACTAATGCCATATATATCCTTCTCCTTTTTTTATTATAACCTATTTTATAAAACCATTACTCCGAATCCGATAACTCCTGCTCCAATATGAGCTCCTACGGCTGGTGTAATAAAATGAATTTCCACATCCGTAATATCCGGACGGGCTTCTTGAATTTTTTTAACTACCGCTTTAACTGTTTCTTCTTTTAATGAATGGAAACCAATTAATTTAATATTTTGTTTCCCTTCCATAAATTCAAGCAACAATTCAATAGTTCTTTCAACAGCTTTTGAATATGTTCTTACCTTTTCTTTAGTAACAATACGCCCTTCAGTATCAAGCTCAAGAACCGGTTTAATTTTAAGTAAGCTTCCCATAAAACCAGCCATTCCAGAAAGACGACCATTTTTTACTAAATAATTCAAATCTTCTACTACAAAATATGCATGTGCATTTTCAATTAAATAATTGCTTCTAGCAATAATTTCTTCAACTGTTGCACCACTTTCTGCCATTTGTTTAGCGTTAATCGCAAGATAACCTTGTAAATAACATGCCATCTTTGTATCAACAACATGTACATTTATTTTATCTTTATATTCTTCAGCAACCGTTACAACATTTGATCCTGTTGAGCTAAGTTTAAAAGATATTGGAAAGTGAATAACATCCGTATATCCTTCTTCAATAAATTTTTCAATAGCATCCATAATATCTCCCATTGCTGGAGCACTAGTAGATGGGATATCTTTAGGGTCGGTAATATTTTTAATTCTTTCGTAAAATTCATCTGCCCTAATATCTATTCCGTCAACTAAAACCTCATTTGGAAAATTTACACTTGATCTTAAGCATGTAATTCCTGAATCATAACCGATATAATCTAGACCGGCATTTACATCTGTCATAATTGCTATTTTCATATGTTCCTCCTTATATTTTTCATTATATAGAACACACATTAAAAATTATACCATATATATGTCTAAAAATCAAGTAATTACTAATAACGTTTCTATTTTCCGAACACAACTTCATCAGCAATTTCTTGTATATTTTTCATCACCTTATAATCAATTCCGGCCATTATATATTTATTTTCACTAGCTTTTCTGCCCGTAATAGAAGCATAATGTACACATGCCGATAAATAAGCCCCATAGAGAGATGCATGATTCATATCTACATAAAGACTTGGGGTAGTTCCATATTTTGCTTCAAACGTTTCAAATGCTTCTCCCGCAGGATTAACACTTGCCCCTACTTTTTCTGCTACATTATAGTATGCCTCATTAAGTTTTGCTTGCATTTCTTTTTTTGTCATCCAATTCCACATTTCGACATTGTATGCCCAAGTTTGATATAAAACTAATTTAGCCTTATTTTCTTTAACCATTTGACCAATTTCTAAAACAGATGTTTCAAACTGTTCAAAATACTTAATTGGTCCCGCACTTTGTTCTTGTAATATTACATGAGTATAACGATTTTTTCTTAAAAATGACTCTGTAGTATATTTTTGATCAGCAATGGCCGCTCCACCATTAACATTCACATCGCATATAACCTCTACTCCGTCAGCCTGAATCATATCTCTTACAATATAAGGAATATTATAATTATTATTTGTACTTTGTGTTAAACTATTTCCCACAAATAGTAGTCGATAAAATTCAACATTCGGATTATAGTCAACCTCTACTTGAATTGTACTTTCAATTTCCATATTATCATAACTATAAAGAGTGATATTAAAATTACCTGCTACAGTAAATTCTACTTCTAACGTATCCTTGTTTATTGTCATATAGTTACGATTATAGTTTAAATATATATTATCTAAAGCATTACTAGGTTCCAATTCATATATTAAATGATATATTTCACCAGTATAATACGGACCTTCTTCTTGTAATTTCAAATTTATTGATGAAGGTATAGGGTAATTTTTTACTATAACTGTTACCCTCTTGTTAATGCCTTCTTCACCTAAAATCTCAACTTCCCCTTCGCCTTCTTTTATCCCCAAAAGTTTAATTTCACCATTTTGATTACTTTTTATTTCTAATATTTCTGGATTTAAAACATTAACTTTTATTTCCATATTGGTTTCAACATTTATTGTCACTATTTCGTTAATATATATATCCGTTTTATCACAAGATGCTTCTAAAATTTTTTCTTTTTCTGGTTCTATAGTTTCAGTCGTTCCTCCACATCCACAAAGAGCAAATAAAAGTACTAAACATATTAATATTTTCTTCATACGTAACCTCTCTTAAATTACAATTATTTCGCTCTTCTTCTTTTATGCCTACTCGCATCCATAAATATATATGCGACAACCAAAAAGCAAAGCCACGCTAAACCAATTCTCATAAATAGTGACATCGCTAAGAAACAAATAAGTGGCAAAAACAATTGTATTAACAATCTCTTATCTTCGCTAACATAGTTTTCCACAGTTGTTCTATAAAGTCGTCTTACAACAACAAAATATATATATGAACTACATGCTAGCCCTAACTCCCACACAAATTTTGGTTTACAACCTAAAAGAAATATTTCAAAACTTATTGCTTCAATTTTTATATCTATAATTAAATGGATAACTGTTAATCCTAACATAAGTAAAAATCCAGTTATTTTACATACTCTTTTTAGAATTTCACTTTTATGTTCTAAAAAGTCATATCCCATAAAGTAAAATGCCCCTAATGCGAAAGTAAGTAAACTTAAACTTTGACTAATCATCAACAAATCTTTCTTTCCACAAGATTCAACCAACAAAGCAAGCCCAACAGTTCCAATCACAACATAAAAAGTAAGATAGATTAAGTATTTAGCTTTTTTATTTTTCATTAAATAAACATTAAATCGATTCATATTTTTTGTTTTCCTCTTTTTTTCATTTCTTCATATAACTTTTCGTTTTTAAATTTTTGATCCCCCTTATAATTATTAAACATAATTATTTCATTTTGTTGATTCTTATAATCTACCACAAAATGACCCATAATCAATATAATTGTAATTGTTAATCCAATTAACAAAAAGAAAAGTGAAATAATATAACAAATAATTGGCAACAAGAATTGTATTAATAACTTCTTATCCTCACTAAAATAATTTTTTATGGTTATTCGATATATTTTTCTAACAAACAAGCAATATACATAAGAAAATAAAATTAAACCTGCTTTAAATATGTTTTTAAAATCACACCTTAAAAAAATTGTCTCTAAAAATAAATGTTGTTTCGTAATATCAACATAAAAATGTGCAATAAATACACAAATCATGGAAATTACACCAATTATTTTTAACAATGCTTTTAAAAAGCCCCTTCTACTTTCTAAATAATCGTATGCTAAAAAGAAAAACACACCCATCGAAACACCAATAAACCCAATGCCTAAACTAAGAAGAATACTTTTTTCTTTCACATTTCCTTCATTTATTAAAAACATTCCGACTGCAGCAATTATAATATAAAAAGCTAAATAGATAGCAAGTTTCTTTTCTTTATAAGCAAATAAATATGCATTTAAACGTTTCATACATTTCTCCTTTTCTTTAATTATATCATAAAATTTAAAAAAATACCCCTTTATAGAGGTATTTTCGTTCTTTTATTTAATAGTTATGCCATAATCTTCTAAGACAGGTATTAACATAGAAACTAAAATTGGTACTTGATCAACGTGTTTTAACGAATATTTTTCTTCTTTCTTTTCTTTATAACTTTCTTCGTCAAAATATGCGTCTAAATTATCTAATGCTTTCATCACTATATCTTCATCTAATTTAGTATAATTTGAAATTTCTCCTAATGTCCAAGATTTTACAATTGTGTTTTCTAACATCATATTAAATAATCCAAACATAACTTTTAGGGTATTAATATCACATATTTTATTTAAATATTTATGAACCTTTTTAATGGTAGGAAGTTCGTATTTAGGAAAGTCTTTGAAACTAGCAATGAATAAAGTATTTTCTCCACAAATAGACACTCCCCCATCTCCTTGACCATAACTTAAAGCATTTGTTTTATTACCTTTTAATAATTTATCTACTTCAGTGGCTTGTTTGCTCCATAGAGTTGTCGCAGCAAGTCGTGATAAACGATATGCATAATCAGGTTTACTAAAAGCACCTTCTGCATTATCAACAACTGATTTCATGCCAATATATACGCTATTTATTGATGATGAAGGCTTATATCCCATTAATTCATCAATAGATACTTGAAAGTATTCCGCAATCTCTGGTAAAACAGTAATATCTGGGCATGATAATCCTAGTTCCCACTTTGATACACTTTGGCTTGTAACCCCAAACACTTCGGCTAACGCTTCTTGAGTTAGTCCTTTTTCTTTTCTTAATAATTGTAAATTTTCAGCAAGTTTAATTGTCATAATTTATATTCCTTTCATATTTATAAAATTAATATTTCTTAAGAAACATATATGTAAAAGTTAACTTCACTAGCATTATAACACATATATAGGTTGAAGTCTACATATTAAAAGTTGTATTTTAAACTTTCTTTACAACTATTAGTTGTATTATTTAATAAACCCACATTAAATAGAAAAAAGAAATATTTATAATCTTTTTCTTAATCTAATAAATAATTTTAATATTTCTTTGCTACTTTTTTTAGTCTTTCAATACAAGAAATATATATATTATTATTTTTATATTTATCAAATTCTTCTCGTTTTAAAATATTTATTAATTCAAAACTCATATTTCCTGGTTCTTTATATCCACTCATTGATACTTGAACTTTAGATAGATCTCTTGTATTAAATAGTTTAGATTTTGTTTTTTCATTTACATCTATATTGTCATAATCAATGGCGTAATTTGTTGCTTTTTCAATATACTCTAAACATTTATTTTCCTCATTTAACTCATTGAATCTCATAAGCATTTCCCTACATGTTTCATACATATTCCAGTTATCAAATCCATAATCATGCTCTTCATACATTATTTCCATAATATCTAAATATTTTTTTAATAATATATTTTTCTCTTCTTTCGTATAATAATCACCAAATCTAAGCTGTCTAATTGTATTAAAGACATCATGTAACGATAATTCTAGACGATGTTGTAAATACTTTGTTTTCTCAAGTCCTTCCAAGAAGTACATTTCATAATAATCGGGGCCAACAATGTTTTTTAGATACTTATCATATACATCTTTCATTGCTTCTTTGTTTTCAAGCCTCATATATACATAAAATAGTCCATTATACGCTTGTTTTTTAGTTTTTTCATCACGTGAGGTACGAATTACTTTTTCATATATTTTGATAGCACTATTTAGTAATTCTTTATCAAGTGGCACTTGTCTACACATATGTGCATACCACATTTGTACCTTTTCATCATCAGGATATTTTTCCAACATTTCTTTTAAATATTCTAAACACTCTTCATTTTTTCCAATTTGGATAAATGAAGATATATTATCATACATATTTACCCATTCTTTATCTGATAACGTTTTTCCATACCCCAATAAATAATCAATAGAGACTTCAAAAATTTTAGCGATATCCGGCAAAATGCTTATATCTGGAAAATTAACACCACTTTCTTAGCGATAAGGATTTCTATAATTTATTTTTTAAGGTGTAGTTATTTTCTACACCTATTTTAATCTAACTCATCTAAATTGTCAAATCTAGGAATATCTACAGCACCAATAAAGTTGTATATTATTTCAAGTTCTTGTTTAAATCCATCTTCCATCTTTACTTTCTCATGAACTATAATTTTATCTATAAATGCATGAGTTATTTCAGTTGTTAATTCAGTGATATCACTATACTTTTCCACAAGCTCTATAAACTGATTAATATTATTATTGGCCGATTTATTTTTTTCGTTTTCTTGTAGAAGGGTTGCAAGTTTTACCTTTAAAGTGGCTTGTTCTTCTTCATAAGAAGCATTCATTTTAAGAAATCTTTCTTCACTAATATATCCTTTTATTTTATCTTCATATAATACTTGTATTATTCTATCTAAATCGACAATTCTTTCTTTTGTGTCTTTAATTGTTTTATTTAATAATTTTAGTTCTTGATTAGTTTTAGTTTCGTTATGCTCTTTGACTATTTCTAAAAATATGTCTTTATGTTCTTTAGAGTAATTAATTGTATATCTTAAATCATCTAAAACAATTTGTTCTAGCTTATCAACCATTATAAGATGTCCTGTACATTTTGATTTTGTTTTTTCTTTATAAGTAGAACAATTATAATAATCTGGTAAATGTTCTTTTTTTCTTCTATTAATATAAAGTTTCTTACCACAATCAGAACAATATAACATTCCACTTAACATATGAACTACTCCAGTGGAATCTATTCTACGTTTCCCTTGTCTTATTTTTTGTACTATATCAAATGTTTCTTTATCAATGATAGGTTCGTGTGTATTTTCAAATATAAGCCAATTATCCTTTGAAACTCGTGTTTTTTTCTTTGACTTGTGTGATTTTTTCACATATTTAAAATTCACAGTATGGCCTAAATATGAGGGGTTCTCTAAAATATCAACTACTGATGCATGTCTCCAAAAGTATTCTCCTTTAGGTTTTTGATTACAAGACATCCCTCTATTATGGAAATACTCAATAGGTTTTTCTATTTTTCTTTCATTTAGAATTCTTGCTATTTGGAAAGGTCCATTTCCTTCAATACATAGCTTAAATATTAATCTTACTATTTTTGCTCCCTCTTCATCAATAATCCATAAATTCTTATCATTTGGTGATTTCTTATAACCTAAAGGAACAGCACCATTTGTATGTTTTCCAGACATTCCTTTTGCCTTTAATACTGCTTTTATTTTTCTAGAGCAGTCTTTCGCATACATTTCATTTAAAATGTTTTTAAATGGTGTTATATCATCATCTGGATTAGTTAAACTATCTACTTGATCATATATTGCAATAAATCTTATATCAGCTTCTGGAAATACATATTTTGTATAATATCCTACTAAAATATGATCTCTTCCAAATCTAGACATGTCTTTTACGATAACAGTTGAAATTAAGCCTTCTTCAATATCAGATAACAATCTTTTAAATCCAGGTCTTTCAAAATTACTTCCACTAAATCCATCATCCACATAATATCTAATATTACTAAAATTATTCTCAGTTGCATAGTTTGATAGTAACATTTTTTGATTTTTAATGCTATTACTATCACCTGCTAAATCATCATCACAACTTAATCTACAATATAAAGCTGTGTATTTTTCTAATATGTTTTTATTTTTCTTTGCGTTTATTGAAAGTTGCAAATTCATAATATGTTCTCCTTTTCTAATTTGCATCTTTCAGGTGAAAATTCTAAATTTTTAAGTATTAATTTTTTTGTTATTTCATTCTTTTTAATTTTACTATTTTTCTTACTTGATGATTTAATTACAAAAACTATATCATCAATTTTCTTTTCTCTAATTCTTTTTAATGTTTTATCTCCTTGTTCTTCATAAATAACAAGATTATTTTCTTTAATTATAAGTTTTACCTCCCTTTATAAATATTTTAAAGAAGATAAAACTTTGAATATTTACTTTTTATTAATCATCTCTTTTAAGGCTTCATATCCTTGATAAATTAATTCTACTTTTGTAATATTATTTTTCTTTAAAAACTCATTTATTTCATCATAATCACTTCTTGGAATAAATGTGGAAAACTGTGCGTTTGTTTTCTTTCTTAATTCTTTGTTTCTTTCTTCATAATTTCTTCTTGCAATTCGCATTGGTGTATCTTCTTTTTTCATAATGTTTTTTCTTCTTCTAATCCTTTCTTTAGTTTTTCTATTACTTCAACTAATTTTTCATCTACTAAACTTGTTGCATAGGTATATAGATTAGTTTCTGTTAAAGGTTCAAATTCATTTGATAGTCTAATTCTAATTTCATTTAGTGTATTTATTTCATCTACTTTATCTACAACTTGTACCCATTTCATAAAAATCTCCTACACATATACTAATTCATTTAATATTTCTTCTTCAATTAATTTCTGAATTTCATTTTCTATTTGTATGTTTTTAATATAGTCTTGGGTCTTTTGATATTCTTTTTTCTTTGAAAGTTTATCATATATTACATTATAAAGTTCATTAGCTTGTTTATCAATGTTATGTAAGTATTCTGGTAAATCTCCACCTAATACTAAGTATTTACCAAAGTTATATTCTTCTAAATACTTTTTAGCTAAATTCCCATACTTACCATACTTTTGAATTATAGGTTTATTATTCTTTTGATACTCTAGTATTTCTTCAAATGTTTTTTCTTCATACATAATAAAATCCATCCTTTCATTAATCTTCTTTTTGTGATTATATTATATCGTAGTAATACGATAATGTCAAGGGATTAAATTAATTAGTTTCATCATATTCAAAGTCTTATCTAATAACTAGAAGTAGGTGTCCTACTTGCTTCCGAAATTCATTTCGGCGTCGAGTTGTCATAACTGGTATCATCAGTTGTGGCAACGACTTATCCTGCTTTTAAAAAAGGCAAATTTGCCATAAATAATAAATCAAAACAAATAGTTTTGCTTACACATTTGCTTGTTAATCTTTTATAATTTCATCATAACTTTTTAAGATTATATATAAACTTTTTTCATCTTTATATTTTAAATTTGTTTTTAGTCTTTCATTTAATAGACTATAATCTTTATTTAATATTAAACTTTTACTATAAACATCATTATTAATGTAAGGATTATTATTTAAAAAATCTTCTAAAGTTTCTATTTTTTTATTTATAGTTTCTTTTTTCTTTTTACTTCCACCTTTATGTCCACTTTTAATTCTTGTTTTAGTTAAGTCAAAACTTTTCTTAAATAATTTAAAATATGTATCAATAGGTGGAGTTAAATCAACAGGTATTTCATCATCAAACATATAAGCACATATTGCTTTTATAAATTTACCAGATAACTTTTCATCTTTAATTGTTTTAATTATATTTGCATATGCTATTTTAAAAGTAAAATGTTTCATACTTCTATTTAAATAATACGGAACTTTTCCTTGTTTTTCTAATGATGTTGCTTCTTTTAAAGTTGGAAAAATTATTTCAAATAAACAATTTTCTGTATCATTTTTACTTACTTCATCTTCTAAATCATACAAAGCATAATTACATATTCTTTTAATAAATCTACCTATCTCTTCATCTTTTAATCCATTAAATGTTTCATAATATAAATCATAAAATGTAAATTGATCCATTCTTCATTCCTCCTTTCCTTATTTTTTTAATCTTTTTAATTAAGTTAAATCATTTTTATCACTCTCCTTTAATTAATCCACAATTTATGAGAGAATAAAATATAGTCCCTCAATATATATGGAAAAGTTTTTGTGTTTTGTAGGGGTGTTTTTAAAAATATTTTTAAAAATTTTAAAATGATCCCTCACTATATATGGAAAGTTATAATCAAAAACTTAGACGTTTTTATAAAAAAAGTTATAAATTTTTTTTCAAATTAAAAATAACCCCTCAATATATATGGAAAGAAACTCGTGTTTTGTACGGGTGTTTTTAAAAAATATTTTAAAAAATTTAAAATGTCCCCTCACTATATATGGAAAGTTAGGAGTCAAAAGTTAAACGTTTTTTATAAAAAAATTAAAAATATTTTTAAAAATAAAAAAACTTCCCACACTATATATGGAAAGTCTTAGTTAAAAAGTTTAACGTTTTTACCAAATTGTCGAACGAAATTTGGCAATTTTTTTAGTGGACAAAGCATTTCGCCTTACAAATAAGCAAAGGAGTTAACCAAAAAAGTTAACTCCTTTAACTACAATATAATCGGACAAAAGCGTAAAGCTGAGCGTGTCAGTTTGCAAGAAATTCGAAAATGCAACGAAGTGTTGCTTTTTCCTTATCCTGCCTATAAAGTAAGGCGAAATGCAACATTAAATCCATAGCAATTCTTAAATTCAATTTTATAATATTACATTTGATTTTAACATATAATCAAAAATTTTAATATAAAATCCGTTATTATATTAATAGAATTGGACTATGACTATTTCTTCTAACGTTTGGGGATGATAAAAAGTGTAATATACTCTTTCATCATCTAAAGTCATTTTAGTTTGATTTTTAAATATTAATGGTACACCATTTACTATTGGCCATTCTGGATTCTGAACCCATCTAGGTGGAGTTTTATCATATTTAAAATCTTGTTTAATTCTATTTTTAATCCATTTTTTTGTTTCGGTTTTATTTAATCCTTTTGGTGCCTCATTAATATATTTATTTAGTATTACATCATCTTCTATATAAATGTATGATGGTTGAATATCAACTTTATATGACCATTCATTATATAATTTTTTTGATGGACTATATGTGTACCCATTAAAATATAAATATGCTTCTACCGCATGCCAAAAACCATATCTAGCATGTGAATTTTTAATACCACACGTTTTAAGGCATTCTAAAACACTACTTTTTCCATACATTCCAATTTTATCACCTAAATATACATCTAACAAACTATCAAATTTTCCTTTAAGAAGGTCTTCATAGATAATATTTACTTCTATTTTTCCTTCAACAAAATCAATTAATTCTTTTATAAGTTCTTCTTTTGTCATTAAAATACTCCTTTACCTAAATGATATATTACATCATCCCACTGGGCATTTCGATAGCCAATTATAGCATGAATACTAAGATGTTGTTGGTACGTAACCCCCACAACATTATATAAGTTTGGACCAACTCGTCCTTTTGGATGATGAAGAATTATCTTTTTATTATTGATTATTGGACTTAAACCTTTTTTATATGTATGGAACATAGTAGGATCTATTTCATTTTGATATTTAAATAATCTTCTCCTAAAAGTTTGAAAAGTTGGATTACCTTCTCTTGCCATCGCAATAGCACGTTCATCAAACTCTAACACTTCAAATTCTGGCTTACATTTATTATGTACTAAAATTTTATCATTTCCTATATAATAATTATGATTATCTTCAACCTCAAAATTATATGTATATTCTTCTTGACTTAACTTTCTTAAGTCCTTCTTTATCACTTTTCCCTCAGTGTTATTATATAATAAAACCACATCATTTTCAAGTATTTCACTAGCTTTTATCCATCCTTTATTCTTAATGTAAATTTTATGTGTTTTTGTACATACAACTTCATTTTCTTGCATAGTCTCGTTATTTACTATAGTTATGTATAACCATTCTTTAGTTTTATTAATAAATAATCTTTTTACTGTTTTAAGTTCCTTTTCTTTAGTATCTTCATTATAACTCCATACTTTGTCTCCCGCCTTAACATCCTCAATCTTTATCAATCCGATAGATGTTAGAACCAATGTACCTGCTTTAAAACAATCAGCTGCTGTTCCTAATTTCATTATTTTTGAAATACCAAACGAAACCAAATACAATGCCATTTCTGTTCCTACAACTTGTGACCAGTTTCTATTTAAATAATTAACAAAACCGTTCCAAAAACCTTTGCCTGTTCGTTTACTTGCAATTCCTGCTGCTAAGCATCCCACTCCTAAAGTAAGAACCAATGGAATTGCTAAAAATAACACTCCTAACCAACCACCTTGCCACCAGGTAAGTGCAAAAGCGATTATTGCCAAACAAACTGATATAATCTTCCCAAAAATACTCCTCCAGAATTTCTCCCAGAATCTCGTCCATTTTGATTTTTTTTCTGGTTCATAAACTAATTCTAACGAAGATAATAAATTATTTTGTTCAAAAGTCATATTTAACATATTTGAATTTGTTAATTGATAAGGATATATATTATAAATTTCATAATCACTAGTTGCAATATCTTCTAATAATTTCATTGATATATTTTGTCTTAATGAAGGACAATATGTATCATTTCCAATTAAATAGACATCACTTTCAATTTCATAATACATTCCTTTCCATCTAATAGGGTTGATATCACCAATGTTTTCCTTCGTATAGTTGGTTACAGTACAATTTCCAAATGAATCATATTCATAATGTGCAACTTCTTTTCCATCATAAATCAATGATATAACACTACCAAAAGCATCTTTAACAAAATAATAATAATTATTCATTATCCCTTCATTTTCTTTATATAAAAAACCTGTTATTCCTGTAGCATCATAACTAAATTTTAATTGATTTCCATTGCTCCAATTTTCAGAAATAATTTTATCATTATCATAATTATAATTTATTGTTATTCCATTAGTCAATTCTTTTTTATATTTTTTATTAAATCCATTATAATGATATTTAGTAATACTATTATTATTACAAAAAGATGCCAATAAATTTCCTCTAGTCCAAGAATATGAATTTGCCCCAAAAGTTTTAACATTTCCAATATTATCATATGTTAAAGGAATTTTTATCAGTCCACCTTCAGTAATTAATGAAATTCTCCCATTTTGATAATTGTAATTTTTTTGAATCCCATTTGTATTAATATAATCAATACTACCATCATTATTATAATAATATTCATATGTAATATTGCTATTAACTATTTCTTCACGTATTATTTGATTAGCTTCATTATATTTATATTTTCTAACAAATTTATTAGTATTATCATCAATAGATACATGATCTTCTTCTAAATTTCCAAATTGATTATATTTATATTCCGATTGAAATGTTGTACTATTTTTATTTTCATCTACAAATGAAGTAGTAATTTTATTTATGCAATTAGTCTTTTCTAAAAAATTTATATTTTGTGTCATATTTACAAAATTACTAAATCCATCTATATAACTAACATATTTTTTATTTACCCTTCCTAGGTCATCATAATCATATGTTGTCGGATTTCCCTGATATGCATAATATATTTGATGTGTTGTTTCTTTAATTCTTGGAGAAAATAAAACATCTTCTTCATATTTTATAGTAGCAATACCAGCAGAAGGATTAAAATGGCTTTCATTAAAAATCTCTTCACATTCAATAGTATCATTGTCTGATTTATAAACACTAATTGTTCCATTTTCATCATTAATAGAATAGTTAGTTAAATTATTAAAATCATCATATTTATATGTATATGTTTTATTATCTAATTCATCTTCAATAGTTTCAACATTAGCAGAATGAGGACTTTCCCATAAATTATGATTTTTATATGTAACCTTTTTATCACCAATTATAATTTCCTTAATGTTTCCATACAAATCTAAAACTGTTTTACTAATATCTGCGTTAAGTTCATCAGAATCATCCCTATAATATTTAGTTATGATAGAATTATTAGTTCGATCAATTATTTTTTCTACTAATTTTATATCAATGATATCATTTCCTTGTTTAAATGTATAATATAAATGTGTAGGCTCACCAAAATTATCATATTTAAATTTAAAACCATAATAATTTGCATCATTATACTTTTTAGGAGATATTTCAATGATTCTTCCCATTTCATCATATTTAATATTATTAATCCCTCCCAAATTATCTTTTACTGATAAAAGAAAATTATCTAATTTAGAATAATGATATTGTTGAACATATTCTTGTGAATCTTGGTTTTCTAATCCAAACATTGATGTACATATTAGGTTACCTTTTTTATCATACTTAGTATTTATTTGCATTTTACTATTATCTTCACTTTTTACCAAATACTCATTTGAATCATTTTCGATATTTAATTCCCTTTCTATGTTATACACAATTTTTTTTGAAGTATTTTTTTCACTAGTTAATATTTTATTTTTTAAAATACCATTATTATTGTATTTATATATATTTACAACGCCATATTCATCTCTAGTTAAAACTTTTTTGCCCTTCAAATCAACACATTCAACTTTAAAACTGCACTCATGTTCTTTAGAACCTTTTATATTCTTATTCCCTTCAGTAATATTGCATAAACAATCATAAAATACACCATCAATATTAATTGATTTCAAAAAATGTGGAATATTATAAATATACACATCCCCATCAGGCGATAATGATTCAATAAAATATTGTGCCCTTGTATTTTGAACTTTAATTTTAGTTGAATAGTCATCATTCCCAAATAATACAGGAAATTCTTTTACTTCATCATTTATTTTATAATAAAATTTCGAACTACTAACAATTAATTGTTTCGTGGCATCATTTAAATATAAAGGATAATAATCATTTGAATTATTAGAATTTCCATATAATTTAAATTTGTGCATATATGTCATTTGTAAATCTTTTTCGGTAACAAAATTATCATCATCTAATATTATTTCATCTTCTATACCATTCTGATTAATGTAAATAATTTTTTGTATTTCATCTAGACAAGCCCATGTTGTTCCATTAGTTAACATAGTTTTATATGTTGAACTATAGTATAATTTCATATCAACAATTTTTATATGTTTTTCAGTTTTTTCTAAAAATTCTAGTTTTATACTCTTAATATTATCATCTAAAATTTTTATTGGCATTCTTACTTCTTGCCAAGCGTCAACTGCAGAATTATCAAATGAAACAATACTTTTATTATCATCATCATCATTAATAATCAATTGTACTTTTGAATTATCCACTTCTTCTAATAATTTTAACCAAAAACTACATATATAATTTATATAATTACCGCATTCTCTCCCACGGTAATCATCTAATGATTTTTTTCTACCGCTCATTATTGTAGAAGTTGATATTTCCGAAATGGTTGTCAAATTGAAAGCATTTTGAGTATTAATTATTTCAGAATCATCCCCTCCGTTTTCATTTAGCATAGATTTTCCCGGCATTTTCTTTAATGTTTTTAAATTTGTATTTGATGTATTAACTGATTCTAAAATAGAAACCATAAATCCATTTTCATTAAAGTAATATACATTTTTTAAACCTTTTTCATTTTCCACAATACTATTAGTTCCATTATATTCAATAATGTTATATGTTAATAAATCTTGTCCATATTCCGTAATACAATCATCAATTTCATAATTATTAGTATATGTTACATCACCAACGTAATCTTTTTCGCCACAATAAATACTTTCCCCTACAAATACATTATTTTTTGTAATTTTCGTTGTTTTAACTTTCGCAACACCTGTATCAACTCTAATTACTTTGTCAGCTGAATTATATGTGAATTTAAGTGCTGATTTATTTTGATAGCAAACGGCATATGTTAAATTATCACCAGTATATCTAAACAAAGTACTAACTTTTTCAAATCCATCAACAATTTTAGAAATCATTACTAATTGATTTTCTTTGTAATAATATTTAAGTCTTAATTGCTCTTTATTTTTTACTGTTACAATTATACTACTTAATAAATCATTATTATACTCTAATTTAATATTTGTGTCTGGTTTTCTTGTATCTTTAATTAATGTTAATTTATTATCCGTATATATTAATTCTTTTATAATTGAGCTATTTTCACCAGAAATTATTTCTTCTAATCGATTATTTCTAAATATTTTTTTATTGTTTGCCATATCTATAATTTCGATTTGATTAGTTAATAATTTTAATTGCATTCCTAAACCTGTTGTATCATAATATGTATTTTCATATAGGTACTTAAAGTTAATTTTCATTCCTGAAGCATCAATATAATAATAATCAGTACCAACTTTATAAATATACTCTTGTAGATTTAATTTCCATTTAGAACCTACTTTAGTATTTACACCAGCAGGTAAACCTAAATGCGAATTATAGATATGATATAAAATTAATTCATAAGAATCTGTCCCTACATTTACATCAATAACGTTAAAAACCATTCTTCCAGTATATAAATTAACCTTTGACTCACCTGCACCACATTTATAACTTAATTCCGTTTGATTAATTTTACTATTATCCATAAAATTACCATCCTATTTTAATTAATGTTTCTTTTACAACTTCACTATCTTTTAATAATTTCATTGTAGTTTTTGTATTACATAATACTCTTCTATTACCACGCCCAGAAATAAAAATTACATCTCCTTCTTTAGACTCAACAATTGCTTGACTAATAGCATCTTTTCTATCTTCAACAATTACAGATGCTACATCACCTTCTAGATATCCTTGAAGTTCTAGGCAAATATCTAATACATTTTCTGCAGCATTATCGTTTTCTGTTAAATATACAAAATCTGCATATTGTTTTAATAATCCCATCGCGAATTTTTTATTTTCCTTGTGTATCTCTTTAAATTGTTCAGAATTAAATCTATCTTCCCATGTTTTGAAGCCATGTCCCATTGATCCAACTACTACTTTAATTTTGCTAATTAATCCATTATCTTTAAAACTTTTTAGACACTCAAGCATTTTTGGTAAATGTGTATCAACAACTATTAATCTTCCATTTGCTTTAAATACTTCAGCACGACCCGGAATATTAATATCATAAATACATTTTTCAAATTGTTTAACATCTAAAATATCTAATGCTTCTAAAATTGTTATAGCACCAACAAAATTCAATGCATTATATGACATCATTAATTTAGACTCTAATTTATATTTTTCACCTTTAACTTTAATGTTAAGTTTTAATCCATCTAAAGTAGATTCTAAACCAGTTAATAAACATGTTGCCATATTAGGATCAATTCCATTAACATTTGCAATATAGTTAGTTGTAAATACTAATTTTTCAAAATCATTTAATTTTAATAATTCATCTAATAGTTCTTTATTGTAACTTTGAAAACCTAGAACACACTTACAATCATCTTCTATATCTTTAAAAAATGCTTTTTTAATTTCTACATATTCAGTATCAGAATAGCGTTCTAAATTATGTTTAGGATTTAAATTTGTTAATGCTCTAACCGCAAATGGAATTTCCTTTGTAATACCTTTTTCGATAGTACTTTCATTTACTTCTAAAACAAGAAAATCTGCTCCGTATGCTTCAACTTCCTCAATAATATCTAATAATTCCTCTTCAGAATTAAACGAAATTTCACATGCTTCGTCTGGATTAATAATTGATGCTGGAGAATCAATTTTAGCACTTGAATATAAAACTGATTTATATCCTAACATTTTTAAATATTCATGAACTATTAAAGCTGTCGTTGATTTTCCTGCACTACCCGTAATCCCAATAATTTTTAAATTATCTGCATTCATTTCTTTTTTATTTTCAAAAATTTTACTTTTTACTCTTTTAAATCCTTTTTTACCATTATCTAATGATTGGTATTTATTTCTTAATTTTTCTTTTAATTTTAAAAATTTCATTTGTATTTCCTCCTTTATTTATTAATCATCTGGTGTAACTGATGAAAAATGATATGTTACAGTACCTGTTAATGTACCCAATTTTACACTTCTATCATTATCTAAATATACATGTACATAAAAAGTAAATACAGGTGTTGTATATCCAACAAGAGAATTTAATCCACTTGTTTCTGAAACTGTTAGTCTTACTAAACTAGAACTATTTGTATTTACAACAACATTAATACTTGCACTATCATCATTTTCTACATCTATATATAATGCACTTGTATCACTTGATCCAATTGTTAAGTTAGCTGAACGTAAATTACCATATTCTTGTGTCCATGAAGTGCTGAATGTTTTTGGTGAAAAGTCTGTTGTTACTTCTACAACTTCCTCTGCTAAAACTGTAACGTTATAATATTTTGTTACTGATGTTGTATTATATTTAACAATAGCTTTTAATGTCACATCACTATCTGTGGATGCTCTAGTTACATATGCCATTCCATTATTTACTACAATACCAGTTCCAGAATAAACGCTCCATGTGATTGTAGAACCATTTGTACCTAATGTTGATAAAGTAAACGAACTAGTTGTTGAACTTGGAACACTGATTGCTTCAGCATCAGCATTTACTCTTTCTGTATCAGTTTTTTCTCGAGCTAACACTGTTACAGAGAAGTTCTTCGTTGCTGTTGCTGTTCCATTTTTAATCACTGCTTTTAATGTTACAACTGAATTACTTGTTCCTCTAACTACAATTGCTTTACTTAAAGAAATATTAATAGCAGTTCCAGATACTACTGACCAAGTTATAGTTGATCCATTATACCCAACAGAAGGTAGATCAAAATTATCATCAACTAATGTATCAATAGTCAACTTTTGTGCATCTTCTGTCACTTTTTCTTCATCTGTTTTGTTTAGTTGATGATACACTTCACTTTCAATCATACTTTTAATAATAGTATTTAAATTTGCTGCTGTTATTGCTGTTCCAACACTTTCTAATCCAACAGAATCATCTCTAAATTCCTCTACATAAAGTTCACTAATTTCACCTGTAGATACATCTCTAACAATATCTACAATTTTTAATTTCTTTTTATTTAAATTTGTTCCTTTTCTATCTACAAATTCACTCATTTTTTGTTTCTCCTTTTTTAAAAATTTGTTTTATAATTTGGTTTGCACCAGTAGAACTGGCACCACTTACAATACCAATACCTAATGCTATCCAAATATTTTCTGCATTTAAAATCATTTCTGGATTTGTTAAATAAATAATAATCCCTAATAATCCTCCAATGATAGCCATTACTATTGGTATTAGTTTGTATGATTCTTGCTTATTCTTAAATAAGACTTTGTAAATTTCTCCTATGATATAGCAGCATACAACTATAATAGGTACACTTGTAAAATCCATAATTTTACTCCTCCTTTAATAAATTTTTTAATTTCATTTAATTTAAATTGGTGTTAATTTTTCTAAATAATTAAACATGTTTTTTACCTCCTCACTATAGTAACATGCAAGAAAATTCAAAAAAACAACGGGGTAACTAAAATTTTTTTATTTTTTTACAGTTCATCTACTCTTTTAGTTACATTAGCCACTGCTTCTTCTACTTTAGCAAGTCTTTCTGCAATATTCCTATATCGTTCATCTACTTTATTTAAGTTCTTTTCGACCCGATCCACGCAAGCTTTTATGTATCCGATATCCGATAACATTGCACCTTCAGTCTTGCCATCTACTTTCTGCTCTTGCATATTACTTTTTTTACATGCAAGGTAAGCAAAAAAGATACTAGATAATGTTCCAATAATCCCTATTACTGAAACAACTATTGTTAACTTGTCCATCCTTTTTTACCTCCTCGCCTAGTAAATCGTAAGAAATTTTAAAAATACAACATTAAAAATAAAAAAAGTGAAAAAATTTTTTTTCACTTCTAATTCAAGTTATTAAATTTATTTTTGTATCTTTCTCTAATTCTTTTTAACATACTACTAACAGCTTGCTGAGTAACACCCAATTTTTTAGCAACTTCTTTTTCAGTCAATTTTTCATTTCCATCAAAAAATAATTTCAGAAATTTAACATCTTTATTAGATAATAAGCTATAGTCTATTTCATAATTTTTAATTTCAGATGTTTTATTAATTAATTTATAAAGAAATTCTTCACCGTCATCTGCTACAACATTTAAACTAATATTTTTCGAGTTTTCACTTACTTTATACTTTCTACAAAAATCAACCCTTCTACGTTCACATATAACATCTATATACTTTCTAAATTGATTTTCATTGCAAAATAAATAAAATTCATTAATTACATTAATCATTGTTGTGATGTCTTTTAAATTAAATAAGTCACCCTCAAATTTGTACTTCTTCTTAAATGATTTATAATATTTACTTTTAGTTATGTTTTTTAATATTATAATAATTTCGTTAAATTCTAGATTATCTTTAATTAGTTCTTTTTCAGGTTTATAATATGGTATTTCTTTGAATATTTCAAATAATAATTCTTGTTTTAAATCTTCTTTATAGTATTTTACAATTTTTGAACATTGAATATTAATTAACTTATCTAATTCATCAATGATATCTTCAAATAGAAATTCATCATTTTTCTGTTGATATTCTAATACTTTTTTTATTAGTGTATTCATTTTTCCCTCCTACGAATAACGAGGAGCGCTTTTATTAACTTACTCCTCACTATGTATCACGTAAAAATAAGTCAAAATTACAACCACCAATTAAAAAATTTATCTTTATATACAATTTACAAGCTAACAATGTTTTAAACTTATTCTACAACTAGTAAATCGTAAAGATTTTTGAAAATACAACATCAACTTTAATTTATTTTAAAAAAGCACCCTTTACCTTTTTTGGTAAAAGATGCTCTCATACATAACACTTTATTTAGTATACTTATAATTTACTTAATATTTTTTAAAAATAATGCCAACCACATCTATCCCGCTACATAATTATTCAATAAAAATAATTTTTTCATCTTCTTCAAATATGTTTTCTAATATTCCATCAACATTTTGGATATAACCTTCTCCAGAAACATTATCAGTGATTACAATAACTATTGAGCCATGTGTATCAGTGTTTACATCAGTATACTCAATAACTTCATTTGTTTCATCACTGAATATAACTGTAATACTACATGTTCCTATAACATTTTCTTCACCATTTTTAACCTCGATAACATATCCACAATTATTTTCTTCATCTAGTTCTACATAGTATTCTTTATCATTTAATGAATATAAAACTACTCCTAGATCATTATCATCTTCTCTAATCATTCTTGCTGCATTTACTGATATTGTTCCTATAGTAAAAATGCATAATACCACCAACAACGCTACCCCAAAAAATATTCTTTTAAATTTCTTCATTTTGTTTTTCCTCCTTGTATGCTAATATTTTATATTATTTTCCAAATTTTGTCAAATTCACTTCGTTTATTTAAAAAAACGAAAATTATTAAAATTGACAAAAAAAAAAAAAAATCGTCTCAATATAGAAACGATTTAATATGTTTTTGTTCAATTTTGTTGCTCCACAATTTTTTCTAATATTTTTTCAAAATGCTTCATAATTTCAAAGTCTAAAAGCTTATTTAATAATGATTTTCTTTTACAATTTAAATATTGATTAAGGGCAATTATAACAGATGCCTTTTTTTCATCTAACTTATCATCTTCTAATTTTTTGTAATATTTTTTATACTGAGATAAATTTTTATCAATAACACCTTGTTGATAAAGAGCAATTAAAAGACATAATGTTTCGGTAAGTAATAAATTATCATCATCTAAACATTTTTCAATTATCTCTTTATACTCCATTTTCCCTAATTCTGATATTAATAGAAATTTATTTGAAGCATCAATTAAAAATTGATTTTGACAATCTAAAGACTCCAATGCTTTTAATTGACGAAATGATAAATTATAACACTCTTCATAATTTCCCACATGTATTAAGGCACTCATAATCGTATTATTCAAATATATTGTTCTATTTATATTTCCATCAATAAACAATATCTCTTTACACTTCGATGCAAAAAACAAAGTTTCAATATATCTTTTATTCATATAACTTCTTGAAGTTAATATAAAATATGCGGAAGCATTATTATAATTTTTAATCCAACAATCTTCAGAAATATTTTTTTCAAAACTTAAATATACTAATTCAAATAGTTCAAATAAACCCTTTTTCAAAAAATCTTGATATTTTTTAATTCTTTCAAATAATTCTTCGTTATCTTCAACTACTTTAGAAATACTCTTATTACAACTCAATTTTAAATATAGTTTTGCTAGTTCTAAAACAGGAAAAATAATCAAGTTTTCTTCTAATAATTCATTTACTTTATTTTGATAATAATCGTATAATTTATAATTTTTATAATACATATCAAAGTATATATTGTTAACAAGCATTTCTATTTCATTTACTAATTCATCATTTGGAACTTTTAAAGAAAATTTATTAGCCATTTTATTTATTATCTTTGGACCAATATTATATTCACCTTTTCTACATTGTCTGTAAGTACTAGGTGTAATATCATTATCTAATAAAAAAATTTCTTTTCTTATTCCTTTTTCCTTTAAAAAAACATCAAACATATCAAAATAAGGTTGGCTTAATTTGTAAATAGATAAATCAAATTGCTTCATAAAAAACTCCCTAAAACATTCTCACACAAGAATTATATCATATTTCAATCCAAATAACAAATAATTAAAAATTTGTACTTTTAATTCCACTATTATAAATTATTTTTAAAATAAAAAATAAGAAGAAATTTATAGTTTCCTCTTATTAAAATTCAAAAAAATTCACCTAAAAGACTATTTATATCAATTCCTTATCGCTAAGAAATTCCCGTTTCCCAACGAGATATAGTTTGAACACTTACATTTAATTTTTCTGCAAGTTCTTCTTGGGTATACTTATTTTTAATTCTTAATTCTTTAATATTTTTGCTTAAATTCATATATCTTCTCCTTAGGTATTATTTTTAGAAGCTTCTACCAATATTATAAAACATATATATTTTAAAAACAACAACATAGAAAAAGAAATAAACTTAACAAGTTTGTTAAGTTTATTTTAAATTAATATTGTTTATTTCAAAAATGAAATCTGGCAAATTTTCTTTTATTGCGGTCCAAACAATCTTATCATCGATTGTTCCATATCCATGAACCAAATGGTTTCTAATACCAACAACTCCCCTTAAGTTTATCTTATTTATTTGCTTTTGAAATTCAAAACTAAGTTTATTTACATTATATCCAATTTGAATCAAATCTAATATTATTGCTTTTTTAATAATATTATTTGAAACAAAATCTTCATAGTTTTTTATCAATTTGAATTCTTGATAATGATTATTTATATGATAAATTATTTGTTCATCTTTTTTGTTCATATATACAAATTTCGTCCCTTCCTATTTCGTTTAATACCACTTCATCTATTTTGTCCCCTGATATTACATCTACTTTTTTACATGTTTTTTCTTCTACTTCATAAATAATGTATCCAACATCAAATAAGCTCATCCCATCTTTTCCCTCTATTCTTAAATCTATGTCACTATTACTTGTTTCTTCTCCTCTTGCATAACTACCAAAAAGATAAATTTTCTCTATTACATCTTTTTCCATAGATTCAATAGTCTCTCCAACAACCCTTTTTATATAAGGAATATTAATTATTTTTTTCTTTTCTTGAGATAATTTTTTTAAAATATCGTCTGGTATTTCTCTATTTTTACACACTTCTTCTATAAATACTGATAAAACATTTGATGTGGTATGTCCTTTATTTTCAACAATTTTTTGAAAAAATTCTTTTTTTCTTTATCAATTCTTATGATAATATTAGAATCTTTTTTATTTAGACTATTCATATCCTCACCTCTATTCATATATATATTATACTTTCTTTTATTTGTTTTGTTAATACATTTGTATATACAAAAAAACCGACAAAAGTCGGTTTTAATTTTCTTTAGTTACTTTAACAGATATAATTCTGTTTTTAACTACTTTTAATATTTTGAATTTTACATTTTCTTCTTCATAATAAAATTCATCGTTTTCTTTTGACATATGTTCAAGATTTTTTTGAATAAATCCTGATAAAGAGTTATAGTCTACATCTTTAGGAATATCAAGGTCAAGTTCTTTATTTAACTCTTGAATAGAAATTGATGCGTCAACAATATATTTATTATCATCAATTTGTTTAATCATTTTAATGTTTTCATCGTATTCATCATATATATTACCAGTAATTTCTTCAATTAAGTCTTCCATTGTAATATATCCTGATACTGATCCATATTCATCAATTACTAAAGCAGAATGTTCTCTTTTTTCGTTAAGTTTTTTGAATAATGCGTCCGCATCAATGTTTTCTACAACAAAGTAAGGTTTTCTTAAAATTGACTTAAATTCTTGAGTTGTGAAATTATCTTTTAATTTAAAGAATATATCTTTAATATTAATAATTCCAATAATATTATCTTTATTACCATCATATACTGGAACCCTTGTATATTGTTCTTCTTTTAATGTATTTTTTATTTCTTCAATGTCTGAATTGATATCTATCATAAATACATCAATTCTTGGTTTCATAATATCTTTAGCAGTTAAATCACCAAATGTCATGATGTTTTCTATTAATTCTTGTTCTTCTTCCTTAATAGATCCATCTTCAACCGCTTCATTTATTAAAGCAATTACTTCGGTTTCTGTAACTATTTCTTCTTCTTTGGAATTAACACCAAATATTTTAGCTAACAAATTACATGAAGCAGATAAAATAAATACAATCGGTCTAAATATTACTTTTATCAAATTAATTGGTCCAGCAAGAGCCATAGCTATTTTTTCAGGACTTCTTAACGCTATTCTTTTTGGGAATAATTCACCTAAAACTAGTGTAAAATAAGATAAAATTAAAGTTATAACAACAAGTGCTATATCATCAGCAAATGGTACCCCTAGCGAATTTAGTGTTTTAGCCATTCCTTCTGATAAAGAAACTGCGGCTGTTGCACTCGAAAAGAATCCTGCCAAAGTTATTCCAACTTGAATTGTCGATAATAGTTTGGTTTCATCTTCTTGTAGTTTTAATACAAGTTTTGCTTTTTTGTTTCCTTCGCTTGCCCTTAAATTTAATTTATTCTTATCAGCAGATAATATTGCTAGTTCTGCTGATGCTAAAATTGCGTTAATTGCCGTTAAAATTAAAATTATTACCAGTTGAACTAATATGTTCGACGGCTCTGGTTCTGTACTTACATTTAATAACATTTTTTACTCCTTATTTTTTAAATTTTTCATACATTTTACACCATTTTAAAAAATAAATCAAATAAATGCTATAACATTCTTCAATATTTATGATTTTTTAATACGAAAAAGCCGACAAATAGTCGGCCTATCCTTCTAGATATCTACTCATAAAAACACCACTAAATTCAGCAAGAGATTTTTCCACATCTGTAATTTCGGTTTCTGTTGATACAATCACACATCCAATAATGTCTCCATATACATTAATAGGTTTTATAACAGATGGTCTTTTGATATCATAATCTGCTGTTAATTCTAAATATTCTCCTCGCTCTAAGTATTGTGTAGCTCGTTTTGTTAATTTTTCTTCAAGTCTTGGAGATATTTTTTTACCTGTTAAATCCTTTTTATAGTTTCCGCTTCCCGCAATTACTACCTCATTATCTGTAATAATCATGTCTTTTTTATAAGAACTATATATACTTTCTACAAATTCAACGACAAAGTCATTAACATTTTGAACAGGAGAATATTTTTTTAGCATTATTTTTTCACCTTCAATAAATATTTCGAGTGAATCTCCTTCTCTAATACGCATAGTTCTTCTTAATTCTTTAGGTATTACAATTCTGCCAAGATCATCAATTCTTCTGACTACTCCAGTTGCTTTCATTTTTTCACCTCTACATATTTATATTGTTGGTAAAAATATGTAGAATATACAAAATATTTTTACTTTTTATATTTTTTGTTTTTTAAAAAAAGTTAATAAATACATAAGAAGTTGGAAAAATGCAAAATAACTGGTTGTTTATTTCTATATTATATATATTTTTCTATTATTTTTTTATAATCCTCATCATTAACAATAAATTCTGTCCATTTGCTTTCTTCAAAGTTTGATTTTACTCTTTCTAAAGAACTAATTTCGTTAGTCTTTGTCCATTTACTTGGATTTTCTTCAAATCCATTCATTAATAAACTTGTATATGTTGTTGGTGCTCCCTTTGTAATTTCATCGAATTTTTTTGCGTAATCAAGTGCTAAACTTAAATATTTAAGACATTCTTCTTTATTTTTTAATCTCGCACAAATGATAGCACATCTTTCATAATTGCCTGCTAAACGTTCATTAAAGAATAAATAGTTTCCGTCTTCAAAAATAACATCAATTAATTCTTTATATTTTAAATATACTTTTAGTTCTTCTCCAGCAGTTTTTCCTCTATAATACGCAACAGCACCATCAAACATTTCTAAAACACTATATATAACATCTTTAACCGCTTTATTGTTCTCTTTCCCGTGAGATATTGTCATCATAGCGTATTCTTTGGTATCATAAAAGTCTCCTGGAAGGTTATTTGCTATTTCTTCGGCCTTTTTAGTTTCTCCGATCCAGTCATACACAAATATTAGCGAATTAATAGCTAAATAACGTTTACTATCAATAGTACATTTTTCTAATATGTGATTACCAAGTTCAATAACTTTCTTTTGATATATTTCATCTTCTAAAGTACCGTTTGCAGTTTGAACATGATACACACTTAATAATCTTGATTTAAAATCCCAGTTATTTGGGTATTTCTTAAGTGCTTGTTCTAAAAGACTTTCTCTTTCTTTTACTTTTCCTACATGTGAAAGTTCATCATCTTTTTTAAGTATTTCTTTAATTTCTTCTTCTTTCTTTAATATATCTACATCTAACAAATAATCAACTGTTACATTAAACATATTAGCTAGTATTGGTAATAAAGTAATATCCGGATATGTTACCCCTGTTTCCCAGCGTGATACCGCTTGAAAAGAAACACCAAGTTGTTCTGCTAAATCTTCTTGAGTTAAATTATTTTCTATTCTTAATTCTTTAATCTTAATTCCTAGATTCATTTACTATCTCCTTGTTTTATATTTTTGTAACGTTACACCACCATTATACGCTATATTTATATATATGTCTATAAATCAAATGATGAATTTAACTCAACTATAGTGAGAATTTTCTCATATTGTATTGTTTAATATTAATTTGTTAATAATAATTATTATATTAATTGATTTTTTTGTTTTTTTCGGCTAAAATAAGGTTGTATCGTATTTTAGCCGAGAAAAAGGAGGATTCATGCAATACATTAAAAGAGATATGGAAAGTTTAATCTTAAATTTATCCCAAGAATATTCATGTATTCTTATTACTGGTCCTAGACAAGTGGGAAAAACAACTATGTTGGAACACATTATGTCCAAAGATAGACATATTGTAACATTAGATGATTTACAAGAAAGAGCTTTGGCTAAAAATGACCCAAGCATGTTTTTAAAGTTACATCCAACACCAGTTTTAATAGATGAAATTCAATACGCACCAGAACTTTTTTCCTATATTAAAATGGCTATAGATAAAGGAGCTCCTGCTGGTAGCTTTTGGTTAACTGGATCTCAAGCCTATAAACTAATGACTTTGGCTCAAGAATCTCTTGCTGGAAGAACAGCCATCTTGCATTTATCTTCCATTTCACAACACGAACTATATGGAAAAAATACATTAAGTCGTTTTTCTTTAGATTTAGACGTTTTGTTAGAAAAACAAAAGAACTATGAAGCAGCTGATGTTTCTTTAATATTTGAAAGAATATGGACAGGGAGTTTGCCAGGACTTGTTAGTAAAAAATATTCTAATAGAGATGTTTTTTATTCCAGTTATCTTCAAACATATATATCAAGAGATATTAGAGAAGAAATGTCTGGCATTGACCAAATTAAGTTTATTGAATTCATTAGAGCAGCGGCTTGCAGAATAGGACAACTTTTAAATATACATTCAATTGCTGTAGATGTAGAAATTAGTGACGATACCGCAAAAAGATGGTTAGCTTTATTAGAAAAATCAGATATTATTTATTACTTAAATCCATATTCTAATAATTTATTAAAAAGAACTATTAAAAATCCTAAAATGTATTTTTTTGATACTGGACTTGTCGCTTATTTAACTAAATATTCATCGAGTGAAATTTTACTAAATGGAGCTCTTAATGGAGCTATATTAGAAAACTATGTGATTAATGAAATTCGAAACTCTTATTTAAACCTTGGCATTGAACCACCACTTTATTATTATCATGACAGAGATAATAACGAAATTGATATTATTATTGAACAAGATGGGTTAATTTACCCATTAGAAATCAAAAAATCGAATAATCCTAATGTTTCTATGATTAAAGCCTTCAATTTATTAAAAAAATCTCTAATTCCTCTTGGAACTGGAGCAATTCTATGTACAAAAGAAAATGTCTCAGCTATAGATAGCGAAAACTTAATAATACCTATATATCTATTGTAAAAAACACCCGATTAAGGGTGTTTTTTTAAAAGTTTTCTAAAAATTTAGTTAACTTATATATATAATGGTTTTTATCTATACTATTATTATTTAAATTAAGTGGTATTTCAACAAAGATTCGGTCGTTTTGGTATTTGAATATATATTCTGGTACCCCGATTGCTGCAGATTTAATTAAAGTATATGGAATATTTAAAGTTTTTTCTTTATCAAAGTTAAAACATACTCTATCTTTTTTTACCGTATATGCTTCTACTCCTTTAGTTTTAAGCAAGAAACTTAAATATTTCCCTTCAACATATATCTTTAGTTCGTCATTTACTCTACCATATCGGTCGTTAAATTCTGAAATTAATCTATTTAATTCTTCTCTTGAACGAACCCTATTAATTTCTTGATGCATCGCAATTCTAATTTCGTCATCACTAATATATTCCTCATCAATGTGTTTAGAGATTTTCAAATCGACTATTTTTTCTTCTTCTTTTTGTTTAATAATACCTTTTTCTTCTTCAATGGCTTCATTTAATAGTTTCATATATAGATTTATCCCAATATCATCAATAAAACCTGATTGTTCGCTCCCTAAAATGTCTCCGGCTCCTCTGATTGATAGGTCTCTCATGGCAATTTTATATCCACTACCAAGAGTTGTAAATTCTTTAATTGTGTCAAGACGCTTTTTACCGGTTTCTGTTAAAATGCGGTCTTTATCATACATTAAGTAAGCATAAGCCATTCTGTCGCTTCTACCAACTCTACCTCTTATTTGATATATTTGAGCAAGACCTAAAGTATCTGCTCTTTCAATAATAATGGTATTGGCGTTAGGTATATCAATTCCGGTTTCAATAATAGTTGTACAAACTAAACAATCATAATTTCGGTCTAAAAAACTATTTAGTACATCTTCTATTTCTTCTCTTTCCATTGCCCCATGAATTATTCCAACCCTAGCTTCTGGGACTAGTTTGTTAATTTTTCGTTTAATGCTATCAAGATTACTAATTCTATTCATTAAATAGAAGACTTGACCACCACGCCCTAGTTCACGTCTAATAGCTTCTCTTACTACTGAATCATTACTTTCTAAAACATAGGTTTGAATACTTAATCTATCCATTGGTGGAGTTTCTATTAAACTTAAGTCTCTAAGACCTGAAAGTGACATTTGAAGGGTTCTAGGAATTGGGGTTGCACTTAAGGATAATACATCAATATTAGCTTTTAATTCTTTGATTCGTTCTTTATGTTCAACTCCAAATCTGTGTTCTTCATCAATTATTAAAAGCCCTAAGTCTTTAAAATGAATGTCTTTAGATAAAAGACGGTGTGTTCCTACCACAATATCTACATAACCTTCATTTAAACCCTTAATAACCGCTTTCGTTCCTTTCGCATCAACAAATCTACTTAATAGTTCGACTCTAATGCCATATTTTTCAAATCTTTCTTTGAAATTTAGATAGTGTTGGCGAGCAAGTACTGTTGTTGGAACTAAATATGCTACTTGTTTAGCATTATCAACTACTTTAAAAGCCGCTCTCATCGCTACTTCGGTTTTTCCAAACCCTACATCTCCACAAATTAATCGATCAACTGGATTTGGTCCTTCCATATCTTTTTTAACTTCTTCGATGGCCTTTAATTGACCTTCAGTTTCTTTATATGGGAATTCTTTTTCAAACTGTTCTTGATAGATAGAATCTTTAGGATATTTAAATCCTTTTAATAATTCTCTTTGGGCTTGAATTTTTATTAACTTTTTCGCAACTTCTCTAACACGTTCTTTAATTTTTGCTTTTTTCTTTTGCCAATCTTTTCCATTTGCTTTAGAAAGGCGCGGTATTTTGTTTTCTCCACCTAAATATTTTTCTAAAACATATATATTTTCAACTGGAATATAAAGTTTTGATTCTCCATCATATTCAAGTTGAATATAGTCGTTTTTAATATTTTCAAGTTCAATTGTCTTAATTCCTAAATATTTACCAATTCCGTGATCTTGATGAACTACATAATCACCGATAGATAGTTCTTCTTTATTATATATCTTTTTTGATTGATTATAAATTTTTTGTAGTTTACTATTTTTTATTATTTTTCCACTTGAAAATTCATGTGGTGTAATAATTTCTAATTTTTTCTTATAATCAACAAATCCTAAAGCATTAGGAATAACTGCTAAGTTTACTTTTTCTTTTTTTATTTTATCAAAGCTATCTATTTTTTGATATTTAATTTCAGCATTATTTAGAGTTTCTTCAAAGAAAGATAATTTATAGTCATCAAAATGCGTAATTATATATGTTTTATCTTTATTCATCTTGATATCATCAATAAAGTTTTTAATATTGTTATTATAATCTATGTTATTAGCTGTTTCTAAATTATATGTTTCTTTGATATCTAATTCATCAATATTGCCTAAAAAACTCATCATAAAGACGTTTTTCTTTGATTCTGCAAGAACTGTGTTAATTGATTTGAAAAAGTCGTTTTTACCGATAAATTCCTTATTTTCAAAATAAGTTGTCATTTCTAATAAATTTAAGTTCTCTTTTTCAAGTATTTCATTAAATTCATTAAAAACAATTATTGGATTATCTAAAATACTAATAAATGTTGTATATGATGGATCAACATATGGTAAATATATATATAATTGATCAAGTGATTCGTATTCTTCTAACCATCTAAAATCTTTTTTAATTTTATCATTTAATTTATTGTTTTCTAAAACTCTTTGTTTTATTAATTCAATTTCATTTTTTTCATATTGAAGTTCATAAATAGGATATATATCTACTTCTTTTAGTTTTCCACAAGAAAGTTGTGTATCAACATTAAATTCTTTTATAACCTCTACTTCGTCATCAAAAAAATCAAGTCTTATGGGTTTTTCACTACCCACTACATATATATCTACAAGCCCTCCTCTTACACTAAATGTTCCTTCAACCTCAGTAATTGGACTTTTTTTATAACCTCTTGTTACAAGCTTATCAATCAAATCATGCTTTTTTATAATATCGCCTTGTTTAATTTTTAAAAAAGACGCCTCTAGTCTTTCTTTAGACATAACATTATGAAGATAACCTTCTGTGTTAGTTATAATTATTTGAGGTTTTTTATTTAAAACATTTATTAATGTTTTCATTCTTTCAAGTCTAAAGGCGCTTGATGCTGAAACAAGTTCGCTTGAAATGAACTCCTCAACGGGAAAAAAGCTGATTTTATCAGCCCCCAGTAGTTCGATATAATCTTCATATGCCCGGTTAGCATAAAAGATATTTGGATATACCACCACAATTGTTTCTTCTTTTTCTAAGAATTTAGAAGCAACAAGCATTTTTGATGCATTATTAGATACATTATTTATTTGAATATTTTTAGTATTATTGCTTATTGCTTCTATAATGTCGTGATATTTTAGTTCTTTTTTAAAATAATCTAAAATATTCATATTTTTATTACCCATTATAATGGTTCATAATGTAGTCAATACCTTTATAAATTAAATCATCTATCATATTTGGAGCTTTATCAAAAACTTCATTTAAGATATTTTGATCCGCTTTTGAAAAGCATCCTAATACATAATCGATAGCATCAGCTGGTTTATGACCAATACCAATTCTTATGCGTTTAAAATTATCAGTATTAAGGTGTGCGATAATTGATTTAATTCCGTTATGTCCCCCACTAGAACCATTCTTTCTTATTCTAACTTTCCCTAAATCTAAATCCATATCATCGTAAATAACAATTACATCATCTACTGTTTTTTTGTAGTAATCCGCAACTGCCCTTACGGCTTCACCAGAAAGGTTCATATATGTAACTGGTTTAACAATAAAATGTTTTTCTCCATTTAAAGTAAATTCAGCAAGCATACATTTTAATTTTTTATCAAGTTTAAAACTAGCTCGATTAGCTAAAGCAACCCTATCTACAAACATAAACCCTATGTTATGACGGGTTTTTTCGTATTTTTCCCCAGGGTTTCCAAGTCCTACAATAATCATTATTTACCCTCCTTTTGGTTAATAAAGGCATTAACCGTATTATCAAGGAGAGTAACAATTGTAAGAGGACCTACACCACCTGGTACAGGTGTAATAAATGATGCTTTGTCTTTGATGTTTTCAAAATCAACATCACCATATATCTTACCTTCAACCCGGTTGATTCCAACATCCACAATTACTGCTCCATCTTTTACCATATCAGCTGTTAAGAAGTGTTTCTTTCCCACCGCAACAACAATTATATCGGCACATTTGGCGATGTCAGCTATATTTTTTGTACGTGAATGAGCAATCGTAACAGTTGCGTTTTTTTCTAAAAGCATTAAAGCAACCGGTTTACCCACAATATTACTTCTACCAATAACAAGGGCATTTTTACCAGTTAAATCAATATTATATTCATCAAGTAATTTCATAATACCATGAGGGGTTGCGGGTCTCAAAGAAGAGATTCCACTAAATAATTTTCCTTTATTTAAAAGTCCAAACCCATCAACGTCTTTTTCATCATTTACTCTATCAATTACTGTTTGTTCATGTAAATGATGAGGTAGTGGTAACTGAACAATAATTCCATGTACATTTGGGTTATTATTTAGAGCATCAATTGTTGAAATTAACTCTTCCATACTAACTGTTTCTTCTAAATTTATAACTTCAGCCTTTATTCCAACAAGGGCAGCTGTTTTAACCTTGTTTCTAACATATATTTCGCTAGCGGAATTGTTACCAACCTTAATAATTGATAGACTAGGTATTTCATTATATTTAGTTGTTAAGGATGTTACTTTTGCCTTCAATTCTTCTTTTATTTTGTTAGATAATGCTTTTCCATCTAGCAACATATATATTCCTCCTTATGATAAATTATGAATTTTGTTGTCTTCGTCGATATCTATTTTGTTCGCAAGAGGTACTTTAGGAAGTCCTGGCATTGTCATAATCGCACCAGTTAAGCAAACTAAGAATTTTGCCCCAGCAGATACTCTAATTTCTTTAACTGTAATAGTAAAATCTTTAGGCGCTCCCACAATTTTAGCGTTATCTGTTAAAGAAAGAGGTGTTTTTGCCATACAAATATAGAAATCTTTATAATTTGTTTTCTTAATTTCTTCAAGTTTTGCAAGAGCAGCCTTTTTATAAACAACTTCTTTAGCTCCATAAACTTTGCTTGCAATTTTGAAAATTTTATCTTCAACTGAATCTGTTAAATCATATAAATAATTAAAGTTATTTTCTTGTTCACATGTAGCAATTACTTTTTCAGCAAGTTCAATACCTCCTGCTCCACCTTTTGCGAAAACCTCAGATAAAGCAAGTGGATAATTGTTTTCTTTTGACCATTCATCCATAAATGATAACTCTTCAGCAGTATCAGTATCGAATCTGTTTAAAGCAATTACAAATGGTAAACCAAATTTTTGTAATGTATCGATATGTTTTTCTAAGTTAACAATACCTTTCTTTAGTGCTTCAAGGTTAGGTAATTTACATTCTTTTGCGTCAACTCCACCATGATATTTTAATGCTTTGATAGTTGCAACTAAAACTACAGCTGATGGATTAAGTCCTGCTTCACGGCATTTAATATCTAAGAATTTTTCAGCACCAAGGTCAGCTCCAAATCCTGCTTCTGTTACTAAGTAATCAGCAAGTTTTAAACCAAGGCGAGTCGCAATAATTGAGTTGCATCCATGAGCGATGTTTGCGAAAGGACCACCATGAACTAAAATTGGGTTATTTTCTAAAGTTTGTACTAAATTTGGTTTCATAGCGTCTTTTAATAACACTAAAACTGAACCAGTAATACCTAAATCTTTAACAGTAATTACTTTATCATCATATGTATATGCAAGAATTAAGTTATCTACTCTACTTCTTAAATCATTGATGTCTTTAGCTAAGCATAAAATTGCCATAATTTCGCTTGCTACAGTAATATTGAATCTTTCTTTTCTTCCAGCAACACCTTTTTTCTCTTCAATCGCAACTGTTACTTCACGTAATGCACGGTCATTTAAATCCATACAACGTTGCCAAACAACACGATCAGGGTTAATATTTAATTCGTTACCTTGGAAAATATGATTGTCTAGGCATGCACTAATTAAGTTGTTTGCAGCTGTAATGGCGTGTAAATCACCAGTAAAGTGTAAGTTAAGATCTGCCATTGGATTAATTTGAGCATATCCTCCACCAGCAGCTCCACCTTTTACACCAAATACAGGACCAAGTGAAGGTTCACGAAGAGCACCAAGAGCTTTTTTATTTAATTTACATAATGCATCAACTAAACCAATTGATGTTGTAGATTTACCTTCACCAAGTGGTGTTGGAGAAATAGCAGTTACTAAAATTAATTTCCCATCAGGTTTGTTTTCATATTCTTTGAAAATATTTAAGTTAATTTTTGCTTTATCTGAACCATATTGTTCTAAATAATCTTCATTAATAGCTAATTTTTCTGCAATTTTGTTAATTTTTTCAACTTTGGCACTTTGAGAAATCTCAATATCTGATAACATTTTTCTTACCTCTTCTTTCTTAATTTTGTTTTTCAAGTTGTTCTTTCATTTTTTTATATGCGTTGTTTGCGTAACTGATGGCGTTCGCAAATAATTCATCACAAGGTGCACCGGTTGGATTTTTAATGATGCATTTCCCTGCGCCATCTTCTTTGCCTAAAAAGTGTAAAATTTCTTTTTTGTTTTCACACCCTTTAAGACTGAATACTGCCGAAACAATATCTTTTAAATATATATCACGACAGTAACACACAATATATTCCTCATATTTAGATTTAAACCAAACTGGGACATTTACATCTTGTTTTTCAATCATTTTGCCGTTTTCTGTAAAATATATAACATCACAATTTGGTCTTAAACATAAATAGTGGTTTTCATCTAAATCAATTTTTGCTTTACTCAAGCTTGTAACTGTAATTGATGGTACAAGTTTACCAGGGGCTCCACATTTTGGACAAGTTGTTCCACATGTGGATTTACATGTTGCACATTCTCCATTACAATTCATAGTTTCCTCCTAATTTTTATATATTAGTTATATTTTATTTAAATCTTTCATATTATTTACCAAACAAGGTAAGGTGAAATATGGCAGTCGTAAAATATAACGATCAAGAATTAAAACTTTTAGCGCGTTTAATGCGAGCAGAAGCTGAGGGCGATGGCGAACTAGGCATGCTGATGGTTGGTAATGTCGGTGTAAATCGCGTACTCGCTAATTGTTTAGATTTTAGAGACATTACATCTGTTCAACAAATGGTTTTCCAACGTCCAGGAGGCTTTGAAGCAACTCTTCATTCTTATTTTTATCAAGCCGCACGAGAAGTCGATATTAGGCTTGCTAAAAGAAGTTTGAATGGTGAGCGTCACAGTCCCGCCACAAACGCTTTATGGTTCTATAGCACCGACGGCGATTGTAGTGCCCAATGGTGGGGACAATGGAATAGTGGAAAATACAAATCCCATTGTTTTTATGCCCCAGTAGAGGGCGAAAATTGCTATAGATAATTTTAAATTTTAATAAGAAAGGAGACTTAAAATAGGTGTATTTGCTCAATAAATATTTCCTATTTTAAAGATTTAAAAATGACAGTTAATTATCAATTTCCTTATGGTTTTGTGCCTCCAGTTAGAGAGTCTTTTCCTCAACAATTTACTCCTCCACATCCCCCTAGTGGTCAAAATCCTTATTTGTATACAGAGCAATCTTATATCGAAAACATTTTGCGTCTTAACAGAGGTAAAATTGCAACCGTATATATGAATTTTGAAGGTAGCCAGTGGGGATCAAAAATCTTTAAAGGTGAGTTATTAGAAGCCGGAAAAGATCATATTGTTTTACGGGATACTCAAACAAATGTTTATTATTTGTTACTTACAATCTATTTATCATATGTTGCTTTTGATGAAGAAATAGATTATGAATATCCATTTAGTTAAATTTATTTTCTAATCTTTTATTTATTAATTTAGTTGTATATCCAACAATTATTCCTGTAATTATTCCTAATATTAGCATAATTGGTGCTGTAATCATACTAGAGGCAAAAAAGTCCTTAAATCCGTATATTAATATTGCCCCTATAATTTGTCCAACTGGATGTAAAAAACCTCCTATTAGGCCTATAATGGGCGTAAAATTAGATTTTGGAAGCAATTTCTTAAAACAATACATACCTATTAAACTAAGCATTGAACCACTTAAACTTAATATGAAGGTTATTAAACCTGTTGCACCAAAAAACAAACCAACTATTATAGATTTTACCACAACTGAAAAAATCGCGCTTTTAAAATCATAATTATATAATATTACCATTATAACAATATTTGCAAGACCAAGTTTATATCTTAAAATTCCCATTGGAATTAAAGAACAAATATATGTATCAAAGTAAGAAAGAATACTTGCTAAAGCAACAAGAATCGATAAAACTATTAATTTATTAAACTTATTTTTATTCACTTTATATATTCCTTTCATTATCTTTTTTCTTTTATTTGTTTAACTTATTTGTTATAATTAAACAAAACGGAGGTCATATATATGTGCGTATTTTGTAAAATTGTAAATGGTGAAATTCCTAGTTATAAAATTTATGAAACTAAAAACACTTTAGCTTTTTTAGATATTTCTCAAAATACTAAAGGTCATACTTTAGTAATTCCTAAACGACATGTAGAAAACATTTTTGATTTAGATGAAGAAACAGCTAAAGAACTTTTTGTTAGTGTTACTAAAACCGCTAATCTTTTAAAAGAAAAATTAGGCTTTGATGCGGCAAATCTATTAAACAATAACGGAAAAGATGCTGGTCAAGTGGTAAATCACTATCACATTCATATTATTCCAAGATATGGTAACGATGAATGTTATTTCCACGAAGCACCACACGACGCTAATTTCGAAGAATTATCAAAATTACATAAACAAATTACTGAATAAAATTATATTTTTTTAAAAACAAAGTAGAAGCTCCAAAAAGTTTGGAACTTCTATTTTTATTATCTAATGTAATCAAGTCCTCCCATATATGGTCTTAAAACTTCAGGAACTTTAATAGAGCCATCTTCTTGTAAGTGGTTTTCAAGTAAAGCAATTAACATTCTTGGTGGAGCAACAACAGTGTTGTTTAATGTATGGGCAAAATAATTTCCATTTTCACCTTTAATTCTAATTCCAAGTCTTCTTGCTTGTGCATCTCCTAAATTAGAGCAACTTCCAACTTCAAAATATTTCTTTTGTCGTGGACTCCATGCTTCAACGTCAATACTCTTAACTTTAAGGTCTGCTAAATCTCCACTACAACATTCAAGTGTTCTAACAGGGATTTCCATACTTACAAATAATTCAACTGTATATTGGTAAAGTTTTTCAAACCAATCAAATGAATCTTCTGGTTCACAAACAACAATCATTTCTTGTTTTTCGAATTGATGAATACGGTAAATTCCTCTTTCTTCAATTCCGTGAGCCCCTTTTTCTTTTCTAAAACAAGGCGAATAACTTGTTAATGTATATGGTAATTTAGCTTTATCGTTTAATGTATCAATAAATTTACCAATCATTGAGTGTTCACTAGTACCAATTAAGTATAAATCTTCACCTTCGATTTTATACATCATTGCGTCCATTTCCGCAAAACTCATAACACCAGTTACAACATCACTTCTAATCATATATGGAGGAATACAATAAGTAAACCCTTTATTAATCATAAAGTCTCTTGCGTATGATAAAACAGCAGAATGTAGTCTTGCGATATTACCCATTAAATAGTAGAAACCATTTCCTGATACTTTTCTAGCACCATCTAAGTCAATACCATTTACTTTTTCAATGATATCTAAATGATATGGAACTTCAAATTCAGGAACGCGTGGTTCTAAATATCTCTTAACTTCAACATTTTCGCTATCATCTTTACCAATTGGAACACTTGGATCAATGATATTTGGAATAGTCATCATAATTTTCTTAAGTCTTGCAGAAAGCTCAGTTTCATCTTTTTCTAAAGAAACTAACTTTTCGTTAATTTCTACAACTTCTTGTTTAATAGCCATTGCTTCATCAACACGTTTTTCACGCATTAATTTTCCAATTTCTCCACTTGCAGCATTACGTCTTGCTCGAAGAGTATCACCTTCTTGTTTAACATCACGAATTTTAACATCTAGTTCAATTGCTTCATCAACAAGCGGAAGTTTTGCATCTTGAAACTTTTTCTTAATGTTTTCTTTTACAAGATCAGGATTTTGTCTAACAAATTTAATATCTAACATTATTTTTCTCTCCTTTTTTCAAAAAATACTCAACAAAAATATAAAAATCCCCGTTGAAAAACAACAGGGACGAACATTTCTTGTCCGCGGTACCACCCTTATTAGAGTTACCTCTCACTTTTAATAGATTACGGCCTATAACCGGAGCATTTTTCAATGTCACCTCAAAGGTAGATTCACTATATCGTATGCGTGAGTTTTCACCAACCACTCATTCTCTAAACCAAACTCAATAGTTACTAGTCCTTATCACTGGTTTTTACTAGATAATTATAATCTATTATTAACTGAATGTCAAGAATTTATAATTTTTTTTGCTTTTTAAACAAAAATGGTAGGCCAATAAATGCCTACCATATTTTCTATTATTCTTCATCTTCAGCTAATGATTGTTCTTCGTCTGAAAACTCACTCATTTCAGGTTGTTTATTATCTAAATAACCTTCATCGTCATCTTCAAATGAATTTTCAACATCTTCATCATCACTTCTAGGTACAATCGCAATAGAAGCAACACTATGACCTTCATTTAAAGATATAATTCTTACACCTTGTGTATCACGACCAATTGTTGAAATTTGATCTAGATGAGTTCTAATAATCATACCTTTATCTGTAATAATCATTAAGTCTTCTTCACCTGTTACAGTTTTTAGACATACTGGTATACCGTTCTTTTCAGTTAAATTCATAAATTTAACCCCTTTACCATTACGTCCTTTAACTTTAAATTCTTCAACTGATGTGCGTTTACCATATCCATTTGATGTTAAGATAATGATTTCATCTTCTTCAGAATTAACTACGCACATACCAATTGCTTTTTCACCTTCAGCAACCTTTATTCCTTTAACACCAGATGCTGCACGTTTTGTTGAACGAACTAAACTTTCATTAAATCTTACCGCTTTACCATTTGATGAACCTAAGATAATGTCTTTTTCACCATCTGTTAAGGCTGCTTCAATTACTTCGTCTCCTTCGTTTAAGACAATTGCACGAATACCTGTAGAACGAATGTTTTTATATTGGATTAATTCAGTTTTCTTAATTCCACCGAATTTTGTCGCAAATACTAAATATCCGCCTTGTTCAACCGATTGAATGTTGATAACTGTAGCTAGACGTTCTCCTTCTTCAAACGGTAAAATGTTAACAAGTGGTAATCCCTTAGAAATTCTTGATGCTGCAGGAATTTGATAAGCCTTAAGTGTATATACTTTACCAAGATTTGTAAAGAACAATAAGTTATCATGAGATGATGTGTAAATTACTCTTTCCACAAAATCATCACCTTGCATTTTTGTTCCAGTAATTCCTTTACCTCCACGTTTTTGAGCTTTGTATCCATCAACTCTCATACGTTTAATGTAACCTTTATTAGTAATTGTTACAATTACATCTTCTACTGGAATTAAATCTTCGTCATTTACATCTAAATCGCTTGAGAAATCAAGTTCACTTTGACGTTTATCGCCATATTTTCTTTGAATTTCTTTAAGTTCTGTAACAATAATTTGCATTTTACGTTCATGACGAGCAAGAATATCTTCTAAATCAGCAACTAATTCAATTAATTTAACTTTTTCATCTTCTAATTTATTAACTTGTAATCCTGTTAATGTTTGAAGACGCATATCTAAAATAGCTTTTGCTTGAATTTCAGATAATATAAAGTTTTCTACTAACGCTTTAATCGCAATTTCTGTTGTTTCGCTAGATTTAATAACTCTAACTACTTCATCAATATTAGCAAGAGCAATTAATAACCCTTCAACAATGTGAAGTCTTGCTTTGGCTTTAGCTAAATCATATTCTGTTCTTCTTGTAATTACTTCAACTTGGTGTTCTAAGTAACATTCTAAAATTTGTTTTAAGTTTAGAACTTTTGGTTGACCCTTATCTAAGGCAATCATATTGATACCATAAGTTATTTGTAATTGTGATAATTTGTATAAGTTATTTAAAATTACATTAACATTAGCATCACGTCTTAACTCAATAACAATTTTCATACCTTTACGAGATGATTCATCACGTAAATCCGTTACCCCATCAATTACTTTCTCTTTAGCAAGTTCAGCAATCTTTTCAATTAATTTAGATTTGTTAACTTGATATGGGATTTCTGTAATAATAATTTCTTGTTTACCATTTTTTAATGTTTCTGTTTTTACTTTTGAACGAATAATAATTGTTCCTGTACCAGTATGGTAGGCTTTTCTTACTTGTTGACCTCCCATAATGATCCCACCAGTTGGAAAGTCTGGAGCTGGAATATATTCCATTAAGCCATCAATTGAGATATCTGGGTTATCAATTAAAGCTAAAACCCCATCAATTACCTCAATTAAGTTATGTGTTGGAATATTTGTTGCCATCCCAACCGCAATACCTGTAGCCCCATTTACTAAAAGGTTAGGGTATCTTGCGGGTAAAATAGCTGGTTCACGTTCACTTCCATCATAGTTGTCTTGGAAATCAACAGTGTTTTTGTCAAGTTCTCGTAGCATTTCAAATGCTAACTTGCTCATTCTAGCCTCAGTATAACGCATTGCGGCTGCAGGGTCTCCATCAACAGACCCAAAGTTACCGTGTCCATCAACTAAAGGATATCGATAACTAAAGTCTTGAGCCATACGTACCATTGCTTCATATACTGCTGTATCACCGTGTGGATGGTATTTCCCAATAACGTCCCCAACAATACGGGCAGATTTCTTGTGTGGACGGTCATGATATACCCCAATTTGATCCATCGCATATAAAATACGACGATGTACTGGTTTCATCCCGTCTCTTACATCTGGTAATGCACGAGCAACAATAACACTCATGGCATAACTTAAGAACGAGTTTTTCATTTCGTTATTTAAATCTACATCAATAACATCAGGGTTAGCGGTATCTAATCTTTCAACTTCTCCCACTTCTACATCTTCATCATCAGAGTCTTCTTGTTCTAAATTTTCTTCTTCTAGTTGTTCTAATTCTTTTTCACTCACAAGAACACCTCCTATACATCAAGATTTTGAACATATACCGCATTTTCTTCAATAAATTCTCTACGCGGTTCAACATCGTCTCCCATTAAAGTACTAAAGATTCTATCTGCTTCAATCGCATCAGACATTGTTACTTTTAATAAAGTACGATATTTAGGGTCCATTGTTGTATCCCATAACTGTTCTGCATTCATTTCCCCTAACCCTTTATATCTTTGAATATTAGGTCTTCCTGAGAAATGTGCAAGTTTTTCTTTTAATTCTTCATCACTATAAACGTATTCTACCCGTTTATTTTGCGAAATTTTGAATAATGGAGGTTGAGCTATATAAACATACCCCGCCTCAATTAAAGGTTTCATAAAACGGTAGAAAAAGGTTAATAATAATGTTCTAATATGTGCTCCATCGACATCGGCGTCGGTCATAATAACAATTTTATGATATCTTGCTTGAGTTATATCAAAGTCATCTTGAATACCTGTTCCAATAGCTTGAATAATTGATATAATTTCACGGTTTCCTAAAATTCTATCAACTCTAGCTTTTTCAACATTTAATACTTTACCTCTTAAAGGTAAGATAGCTTGATATACACTATCACGTCCTTGTTTTGCAGAACCTCCAGCCGAATCCCCTTCGACTATATACATTTCTGTTTTAGACGGATCTTTAGAACGACAGTCAGCAAGTTTAGATGCAAAACCTAAAGAATCAAGTGGGCTTTTTCTTCTTGTTGCCTCACGTGCTTTCTTTGCGGCAATACGAGCATGTAACGCAAGTAATGCTTTTTCAATAATTATTTTGGCAACATTTGGATTTTCTTTTAAATATGCATCAAACTTATCTGTCATAGCTTGTGACACATATCTTCTAACTTCAGTATTCCCAAGTTTTGTTTTTGTTTGTCCTTCAAATTGTGGTTCAGAAACTTTACAAGAAACAATTGCAGTTAAACCTTCACGAACGTCATCACCAGATAAACTTTCTTCTTTTTTATTAGATGCCATTGTTTTGGCATAATTGTTTAATATTCTAGTTAAACTTGTTCTAAAACCTTCTTCATGAGTACCACCTTCTTGAGTATAAATGTTATTAACAAAAGAATAGATACTAGAAGAATAATCTTCTGTATATTGGAAAGCAAGTTCAATAATTGTTCCTTCAACAGATTCTTCTAAATAAATTACATCTTGATGCAAAGGCGCTTTACCTTTATTTAAGAATTGAACATACTCTTTAATACCACCTTCATAACAATATTTAGCCTCTTTAATATGTTCTGGATCCCTACTATCTTTAATATTTAGCTTTAACCCTTTATTTAAAAAGGCTAATTGTTGAATTCTATGACGTAAAACTTCATAATCATAACTTGTTGTTTCTTTAAATATTTCAGCATCCGCTTTAAAAATAACGGTTGTACCAGTATTTTCAGCATCACCAATCACCTCAAGCGGAGCAACAGTCTTACCTCTTGAGAATTTTTGATAATGTTTTTTACCTGCACGATTAACATAAACTTCTAAACTTTCACTTAACGCGTTAACTACTGATGCACCAACACCATGTAGCCCCCCAGATACTTTATAACTGCTACTATCAAACTTACCACCAGCATGTAATACTGTAAAAATTGTTTCTGTAGCAGATACTCCAGTCTTAGGGTGAATGTCAGTTGGCATACCACGACCGTTATCCACAACTTTTATTAAGTTATCCCCATAGATTTCCACATTTATCTCTGTACAATAACCTGCTAAAGCTTCATCAATTGAGTTATCAACAATCTCCCAAACTAAATGGTGTAATCCTCTTGGCCCAGTTGAACCAATATACATCCCTGGTCTTTTTCTTACGGCTTCTAATCCTTCTAAAACCTGAATACTACTGGCTTCATAAGAATTGTTATCACGAATTTCTTCACTCAATTTACTCACCTCTTTCCTCTAATTCTATAACCCTTGCTAACCTAAGAACTGATTCTTCAACATCAGAAATGGTTGCAGTAGTTATAATTGTTTGTGCTTTTCTATTTAACATTTTAATTAATTGATTTTGTCTTGATTTATCAAGTTCACTAAACACATCATCCAATAATACGATCGGATAATGCTTTGTAACTTCATTTATTAACTCAACACTTGCTAATTTAACACTTAAAATAGCACTTTTTTGTTGCCCTTGAGAACCATAATCGCCTATATTTTTATTATTAATAATAAAAATATAGTCATCTCTATGAGGCCCAACAAGCGTTGTACCCCTTATTAAGTCCTCATTTAGGTTATTAAATATCTTATTTTCATATTCTTCTATTGTAACATTAGGTCTATATCTTAAAGCAAAACGTTCTTTTCCACCAGAAAGGGCCTTATGTTTCTCAAAAGTAATCGATTCTAGCTCTTTTGTTATTCTTTCACGCATAGAAATAATCTTTTTCCCATACATAACAAGTTGTTTTGTAACAACATCTAAGACATTTTTAGTTTGTTTGTCATTTTTAACACTTAATTCTTTTAATAAAATGTTTCTTTCTTTTAATAATCTTTTATATTCAGTAGTTGCAGCAAGGTAATGTTTTGTTATTTGACAATACAAAATATCAAAGAATCTTCTTCTTAATGAAGGACTCCCTTGGAAGATAGAAAAATCAGTAGGATCATAGTAAACAACACTCATATAACCGATGTAATCAGTGAGTGTTTTGTACACTTCATTGTTCCTTTTTACCTTCTTAATTTTATTTGAATTTAAAACCATCACAACATCTTCGCGATTTTGCTTCGAAATTAGTCCTTTTACAGAGTAAGAAAGTTCATTTATTTTAATTAAATCAAAATCGCTTGAAGCTCGGTAAGATTTAACCAATCCTAAGACATGAATTGCCTCAAGAATAGTAGTTTTTCCAGAAGCATTGTTTCCATGGATAATAGTTAAAGAAGGGTCAAATTCTATTGTTTTTTCCGAATAACAACGAAAATTAACCAATTGTAATTTCTTAATTAACATTATTCGCTCTCCACAATATACTCAATTCCATCAAATTTAACCTTATCACCAGGAAAAAGCTTCTTTCCACGAGCAAATTCTTGCACATCATTAACAAAAACAAGCCCATCTTGGATCAATTCTTTAGCTTCTCCACCATTAACAATTATACCAGCCAGCTTCAAAAACTGATTTAATTTTATAAATCCTGTACTAATTTTTACTACCATAATTAATCACCTTACCATTACTTCTTTATTATACCATAAAACCCCCTTTTTTACCACCAATTAACTCATTTTTTTAAATGACCAAAAAAAGCCTAAAAATCAACCAAAAATTAGAGTTTTTTATAATTTTATTGTTTTGCGATTATTTCCTCTCAAAAAATTGACATTTTTGTGTTTTTTCAAATTTTTGTCCGAATTTTTTATGTATTTATGTATATTCCTTATATTATATATATAATTACTTAAAAAACCGCTTTTTTATAATTTTTCATCATATTTTAAAACATCAAAATAACACTTTTTTGTTTTTTTGCAAGTTTTTTATTTATTTTTAAATTAAAACTATTATTAATATATTTAAAAGAATAAATATTTTTGTATTATTATACATATTTACATAAAATAATAAAAAAATATAAATTCCTTTATTTATTTAATTATTTGCGTTTTTATTCCTTTGTATTGTTTTATTTATTTACATACATAAATATATATTATTTTATTCTTAACCATATTTTATTTACATAAATATTTATTTATATATTTAATAACATAAAAATTGGTATAAAGTTTTCTTCTTTTATTCTTTTAAGTATACAACCACTTTACTTTTAAATTAAAACTATGTTGTAATTTTTATTTTTATTTTCAAACTATTTGTGTCAAATGATATTTTTAAATTAAAACTTTAACGAAGAAAAATACTTTTACAATAAAATCTTTTAAATATATTTTTATTTTAATTTAAAACTTTTGTGACACACAGTTCGTTTTAAATTAAAACTTTTTTTAAACACTCTTTTTAATTATTTTATTTTTAATTTAAAACTTTATTATTTTTTATTTATTTTTAAATTAAAAACATCTAAACCTTTTTTAGTTTTATTTTAAAAACAATTATACACATTTTATCTTTTTTCAGTAACAATTAAATTTTCTTTTTTATTTTTCGCTTTTCTTTTTTTGAATTTATTTTTTACATATAACCATATTTATTTAATTACATAAAAACACACGTTTTTTGTATTCTGTTTGGGATTTTTTTGAAAAACGAAAATTTGCCCATTTTTTTGAATTTTTGAACCGATATTCGAATTAGATTTCATTTTAAATTTAAAAATTCCAAATTTAAAAAATTTTGAGGCGATTTTTTTGAATTTTATCTTTTTTTGAAAGTCATTTTTGCAAAAATATTGATTTTAGGGGTTTTATTGATTTTTAAGGGCGTTAAAATAAAATACACATTTTACATAAAACCATAAAAAAATATTTATTGTAAAATTGCTTGATTTTGTTTTTTGGATGTGGTATAATTTTATTGTAATTAAAGGAGGTGCGTATAATATGCAAAAAAGAGTTAACCCTTTTGCAACGCCAATTGTAAAAAATGAAGAACCAAAAGAAGAAAAAGTAGTAACAAAACCGGTTTATGAAGAACCAGAATATGTTGAAGAACCTGTTTATGTTGCACCAAAACAAGAAAGAGTTGTTAGAAGACAACCTCAATCACAACCGAAAAAAATTGAAAAAGTAAAATTCACATCTGTTATGGATCCAGATATTAGAAGAAAAGTTAAAATTGCTTGTGCGACAAGAGGAATTTTATTTGCTCAATATCTTGAAGATGCATGTAGAGAAAAATTACGTAGAGAAGGAGACTTATAATTATGCCAATTATTTCTACTTATTGTAAAAAGGGTGGAGTTGGTAAAACTACTTATTTAGGTTATTTAGCTCATTACATTTCAACTCAAGGAAAAAAAGTGCTTGTAATTAGCGCAGATGATCAAAATAGTATTTTTAAATTATTTGGATGTGGCGAATTTGTGTCAGATCAAAATAACATGTACTTAGAACACTTATTAGCTGGTCAATGTAACCCTGAAGACATAGTTTGTGAAGCAAGAATAAATATGTATATCATTAAAACCTTAAATACAGACAGACTTTCATTCACTTTAACTGTTAAAAGACAAGAAGAACGCAAATTGATTGATACAATTAAGGGATTTACCAAATTTTTCGACTATATTTTTATCGATTTCCCTCCTTCAAGCAGTCGTTTAAGCGAAATCTTGCTTGACATCTCTGACTCTATACTTCTTGTGGTGGGCCTTGATACTTTAGGTTTAGACGGCTATATCAACACAATTCAATATTTTGTTGATACTGACATCAATTTAGAGAAAATTAAGTACATTGTACCTACTGGTTACCACCCTATAAAACTAGCTCCAAAAAACTGTTTAAAAGAACTTAAAAAACAAGCTGAAATTTACACTCCAAATGCAGAAATCACAGATCCTATTTGTGACCGTTCAGTTATTAAGAATTTACAAGCTGAAGGGGTTAGTATTTTCGATGAATTCAAGATGGCATCTAAATTCCACCAAAAAAATCGTGATGAAGTGGAAAAAGAATGGCGAAATGATTTCAAAAAGCTTAATTTAGACAAATAATTTGCTTATAAAAGTAACAAAAAACCTCCAAATGGAGGTTTTTTTATTTTTAAATGATATTTTATATTAAATATTAGAAATATCTTACTGGAAGAATAACTTGAACAAAGTTTTCATCATCTGGAGATGTTAATAAGAACGGTTTTAACTCTCCTGTGAATTTTATAACAATTTCTGTTCCATCAAAAGCCTTTATTGCTTCTAAAAAGTACTTAGCACTAAAAGCTATTTGGAAATGGCCTTTTTTATCAATATTTAGTGGTACAATTTCTTCTACAACCTTACCAATTTCAGTTGAAATTGATGCAATTTGAACAACTCCATTTGCATCAGTACTCATCTTGATAATACTACCATTATTTTGAGTTGTAAATAGCGATGCACGGTCTACTGTTGATAATAAAAGAGGTTTATTAAACTTAATTTCAACAATGTGTTCAGTAGGAATAATACTTGATGTATCAGGGAATGTACCTTCAATTAATCTTGTGATAAAAGAGATGTTTTTATATTCAAAAAGTGCTCTATTATTAGCAAAATAAACTTTTACATCTTCCGATTCATCTTCTAAAATCTTTGATAATTCTTCAATAGACTTACTTGGAATAATAATTTTAGTTTTTGGGTATGGATTTTCACTTAAACTTACCTTTTTAGCTAAGCGATAGCTATCGGTTGCGATCATTTGAAGCTTATTTTGGTTTGTTTCTAAACAAACACCAGTTAAAATCATTCTTGATTCATTAACTCCAGCCGCAAATGCTGTTTGACGAATATAATTCTTTAAAACTTTACTTCCTAATATGATTGGTTCACTATTTACACTAAAATTGATATTAGGATAATTAGAATAATCTAGTGATATTAAAGTAAATGTTGTTCTTTCTGAAATAATTTTGATAGTATTTGCATCAAATAAAGTGAACTCTACTGTATCACCTTCTAATTTTTTAATAATATCAATGAAATATTTACCAGGAACTACACAAACTCCATCTTCAAGTATATCAATATTTTCAACTTTATTTAAAACAACTTTTACAGAAATTTCTCTATTTGTAGTTATTAATGTTATATCTTCTTTAGAGACTTCAATTTTAATCCCTGTCAATACAGGCATAGGTGTTTTAGAAGATAAACCTCTAGAAACATTATTTAAAGCATCTAATAAGAGATCACGATTAATTGTAAATTTCATAATGAACTCCTTTTATTTATTTTATTTATTATTATTAGCTTATGTGGAAATGTGGAAAACTTTTTTATTAAAATGGTGTTTTCCGTCCTTATTATATAGCAAACTAATATTTACTTTAATTTTTTAACAATGTTTTCAACATCTTGAGCTAAATCTGGATCTTGATTCATCATCTCTACAATCTTATCTAATGAGTGCATGATAGTCGCATGATCTCGATTTCCAAAGTGTTCTCCAATTTTTTTTAGCGGAATATCATACTTAGTTCTAATTATATGAATGGCAACTTGTCTTGGAATAACAATTTCTTTTTTTCTTGTGGTCGATGCTAAATCTTCCATATGAATACCATAATAATTAGCTACAGCTCGTTTTACTTCATTAATACTTGAAATTTTATCAGGGGTAATATTAGTTTTATCTTTCGGAATAATATCATTTAATGCGGTTTTTGCATTTTCTTCATTATAACTTATCCCAAAAGCAACACAATAATTAATAAATCTTCTTAAAGCCCCTTCTAATTCACGAACATTACTATCAAAGTTGTTCGCAATAAAACTTAAAGCTTCTTCTGATACTACTGATGGATCCGATAAAGCAAATTGTAATTTTTTCTTAATGATTTGATATCTTAAATCAAAATCCGGTTTTTTAATATCAACCGATATCCCCCAACTAAATCTTGAAGTAAGACGTTTCATAATATTTTCAAGTTCATCTGCTCGTCTATCAGAAGTAATAATAATTTGTTTATTGTTTTCGTATAAATAATCAAATAATTTAAAAAACTCTTCTTGAGTAGCAGTTTTATTTGCTAAAAATTGAATATCATCAACTAATAAAACATCAGCACTACGATAATATTTATAGAATTGTTCAATTGTATATCCCGAATTTTTACGTGTTGCTGCAAAATATTCATCAGCAAAGTGTTGTGCAGATGTATAAATAACATTTGCGTTAATATTATTAGATAAAATATACCATCCAACTGCCATCATAAGATGGGTTTTCCCTAAACCTACATCCCCAAAGATGTATAATGGGTTCATTGTAGATACATGTGGTGCTTCAGCAACATTTAAAGCTGTAATATAAGCAAAACGATTAGATGGTCCTGCAACATAGTTAGTAAATGTATATTCAGGTCTTAAAGTGCGAGCAATACCTTTTATTTCATTTTCATCAATCGAAATAAGAGATTTTTGTTTATTTTCTTTTTTCTCTTTTTCAACTTCATTTTGAGTGATAGTTTGAAATTCCATTTTTTCAGTAGTTAAAGTTTTTAAATACTCATTCATAAAAGATAAATAAAATTTATCTACTTTAAATTTTGCTAGATCATGTTGAACTACAAGGTAAATATAATTATTCGCAACTTTATAGACTTCTTCAATTGGTTGAATTGTATCATTAAATTCTGTTGAGCCTATCTTATTAGATTTAGCTAAAAGATCTTTAGTTTTGGCCCAAAGTGATTTTGCGTGTTCCATGAAAAGTTCACCTCTTCTCTAAAAAATAATACCATAAATGATAAAAAAAGACATTAAAAAGACTAAAAAACTTTTTCCACATATAAAAATGATAGTTTTCCACATATCAACGTGGAAAAACTTTTTCCATATTTTATCCACAAAGTTTTCAACATTGATGTTGATAACTAATATTTTTGCTTTTTCTTGCCAAAAATATAAATAATGTGGTAAAATATTTGTTGAGGTGTAATTATGAAATTTATAGAAAAACTAAATAACACAGGTAAAATTTTATTTTTAATATTAACAGTTATAGTGTTATCAGGAATATTAGTTCTTGCGGGAAGTTTAAATAAAGATGTTTCTGCATATGAAAATTACAGTACAATTCCTGGTGATGAAAATATGGATATTGCTTTGAGGGTAAAAGAAAGAAGAACTTTCCCAACAACTTCAACAGATAAAGAAATGCAATACTGGGATTTACAAGTATATTTACATTTAAAAGATCAAAAAGCAATTTATCGTAACGCAACTGTTTATGTAGCATTACTAAAAAATGATGGAACAATTAAATATGAAGAAAAGAGTGCTAATATTTTAACAGGAATTGAAAATCCAAGTAATGTTACAGGAAGTACATCAGATAGAAGTATCTTTTCATCATACAGTATTACTTCTAAAACATTAACATATAGTTCAACAACTGAAGAATATGTTAAAAAAGATGGTGCACCAGATAAGGTATATGTAAAAGTTGTTTATGAAATAAGAAAAGAAAATCAAGATAACGAAGTAAAAACTATTACATACCAATGTGATTTAATCAATTCAGATGAAATTGATTTTACTAAAGCAGAAGCAACTTCAGTAAAAGAAGGAACTACATTCCTTGATTTAAAAATTCCAAGTGAAGTTTTAAAAGTTAAAGTTAGAACTGAATTAAGTAGTTTAGCATCAAAGAGTGATACATACAGATTAAATATTGAATATAATCCTATAACAGAAGATGGAACAAATTCCATGAAAGATGGAGTTGTAGCATTATTCTTAGGAATGAAAAATACAGAAAGTGATACAGATGAATTCTTCTCTAATTATATTGAGTTTGCTGCATACTATGGAGCTATCCCATATTTATACACAATTCCACAAGTTGCAACAGAATATAATGGATCATTTGAAATTGATAATTTATACGTTTATACATTATTAAATAAAGCTGATGGAACTACAGAAACATCAAATATATATATTCCTGTAGAAGAATTACCAGCATACTAATTAAATAAAAAATAAAAAAGGTTGACAAAATTAATAAAAAGATATATAATAAATAAGCATGGTTTTAAATGGAGGTGCTCAAATGAAAAGAACATACCAACCTAACAAACGTAAACATAGTAAAACTCACGGCTTCCGTGCTCGTATGGCAACTGTAGGAGGCAGAAAAGTGTTAGCTCGCAGACGTTTAAAAGGTCGCGCAGTACTTTCTGCATAATTAGTTTACAAAAAAAATATAAACACTTGGACCACTTCAGTCACTTATTAAATAGGAGTGGTCTTTTTATTTTTGTTATTTTAGTAGAGGTGATAGTGTGAAAAAGAAATATAGATTAAAGAAAAGCCATGAAATCGCAACTGTTGTAATGAATAAACAAAGAGTTGCCGGAAAACACTACACTATATATTACTCAAAACGAGATGATGGTATAAAAATCGCAATTTCTGCCGGAAAGAAATTAGGAAACGCCGTAGAAAGAAATTACGCAAAAAGAGTGGTAAGGGAAATTTTACGACCACATCTTGATAAATTACCATCATATTCGTTGGTGATAGTAGTTAAAGAATTATCTAAAAATATATCTTTTTATGAGAAAAAAGAAAGTTTAGAAAAAACATTAAAATTATTATTGCGAAAGGAAAATCAAAAAAATGACTAAAAAATTAAAATACGGTTTATTTTTTGTTTGTTGTTTATTTTTTGTTTTTGTATTAACAGGATGTAGTGCAGGAGATGCTACTACATATGATGCTGTACAAGAAACATTAAAAGAAACACAAAAAAATGCTGTAATATACGAAGTTGATACATATATCGATTTTAGTAGTTTAGGTTTAAGTGATGAAGAATTAACTGACGTAAATACAAAGTTAGTTGCTGTTAAGAGTGATTTAAATACAAATTTTGATTATTCAAAAATTGAAGAATTATTAACAAAAGCATTCACAGAATTATACAATGTTGTTCCAGAAGGTAAAAAAGAAGAAATTACAGATGTTGAAAGTGCTGTTAAATCAGCAATAGCAGATCAATTAACAACTACAAAAGAAAAAGCTTTAGAACAAGTTTATAAGTTTACAACAAAAAAATCTAAAGAAGATCGTGAAAATCATCAAGTTTACTTATGTGAACAAGTATTAGTAGAATACAATGAGTTAATTTTAAACGCAACTTCAGCATCTTTAGCAGGAAAAGTTGAAGAAAAAGAAGTAGAATCAAAAGATGTTTATCAATTAGTTAAAAATTATACAATTTTAATTCAAAAATATGAACTTCAAGAAGCTCCACTACAATTTTATACTGGTAGTGAATTCTGGTCTCATTTATTCAATAACTTAATTGTTTTCCCTATTGGATGGTTAATTCAAGCAATTGCTCATCTTTGTGGTGGTTATTACATTTTAGGTTTATTAATTGTAACAATTTTGGTTAGAACACTTGGTTGGCCAATTTATGCTAAAACAAACGATATGAGTTTAAAAATGAGCATTATGCAACCAGAACTTCAAAAATTAGAAGCAAAATATGCAAACCGTCCTGATCCAGATAGCCAAAGAATGAAACAAATGGAACAAATGCAACTTTATAAAAAATATAAAGTTGGTATGGGTGGATGCTTAATGCCGTTACTTCAATTCCCAATCTTCATGGGTATTTATAGAGCGGTATCAAGAATGCAATATACTGATGGAACAATTCCAGGAACACAAGACTGGGTAAGTGATTTAAACACAAATTTATTTGGTGTAGACTTATTCAAAACAAGAGGAGAATTTGGAACACCACAATTCTGGGGAATTATTGTTATTTTAGTAATTGTAGTAGGAACACAAATTCTAAGCCAAGTTCAAGCAAATCGTAGACAAAAGAAGATGAACGAAGAACGTCAAGCAAATATTCCAGAATATCGTCGTCAAGCGGTAGCTCAAAACGATCAAGCTAAGACAATGAAATATATGATGTATTTTATGATCTTCATGATGGGTATGTTTGTATGGCAAAGTGCAGCAGGTTTAGGGGTATATTGGTGTATAGGTAACGTTTATTCTATGGCTCAAACTTACATTAACAACAAGATGAGTGGAAGACGCATGGAAAAAATGAAGAAAAAATTTGAAGCTAGTAAATAAAGGATTGGAATATATATGAAAGAAAAAATGTTTGTAGCAAGCTCTTTACAAGAAGTTGAAGAACTTGCGGTAAAAGAATTAGCGGTAGCTAAAGATGATATGTACTTCGATGTTATCTCTGAAACCGAAACAGAAGTTCAAGTAAATGTTATTGTTGACGCAAATCCAGTTAAAAAAGGTAAAGACTTTTTAGAAAAATTCTTAGAAAATGCCAACATCTTAGGATTTGTAGAAAGAAAAATGAGAGATAATGTGGTAGAATATTGCATTACAACAGAAAATGCTAACGGTTTATTAATTGGTAAAAACTCAAAAACATTAAGTGCATTACAACATGTAACATCATTAATTGTAAACCAATACTTTGATCCAGAAACAGAAAGTGGATTAATTGTAAAAGTTGATATTGGTGATTATAGACGTAGACGTGATGAAAATTTAGAAAAAATGGCAACAAGAATTGCTAAAGAAGTAGCAAAAACAAAGGTTCCAGTAAAACTAAATTATATGAACGCATATGAAAGAAAAGTTATCCACAATAAACTTTCAACATGGAGAGATGTAACAACTCACTCTGAAGGTGTTGAACCACAAAGATATTTAATTATCGAACCAAAACACAAAAAATAAAGTTTTAACCAAAAAACGTTAGAATATTTTATATTATTTTTAAAATTAGTCTCCTTCAAAAGGAGACTTTTTTGTATGGACAAAAAGAATATATATGATAATATTTTGTCACTTTTTTATATTTAATTGTATTATTAGTGAAAATTTAAAAATATAATAATAATTGACCAAAATAACAATTTAGTGGTAGAATATAAGTAAAGTTGAGATATGTTTAAATTCAGTAGATACTTTAACATATACAGATAAATATGAATATGTTAAAAATATTTTTATAAGGTGTTCTTGTATGAAAAAATATATTAAATTATTATTAATAATGTTTTTGTTAATTATGATAAGTGGTTGTAATGAGCCTAATAAAGAAAGCACTTCATATAGACACTTGTTTGATGATTTATATGAAAGAAATTTTAAAAAAGCTGAAAAAGTTGAAAATTGGGGTTTGGATTCTGAAGAACCAATTAAATATATTACATATGACTTTACAGAAGGTGGTAGAGAAGAAATACCTGATTTTGTTTTTGAACAAAAAATAATGACTTCTGATGAAATAGCAAGAGTAATCTTGG
>JAFTPH010000030.1 GCA_017463365.1 Bacilli bacterium | reverse complement strand
TTTAAACTATCTAAAACATTATCGTTCTCAAGATCAAAATAATTACTCTTATTTGTACGATTAATGTCTTATGATTTTTACAATTTTGTCAAGCTTATAATTTTAATTTTTTTTGTAAATTTCAAAAAACGTTGACAATATTATTACCTATTATTTTATATCTAAAGTATATGTTTTGATTAAACCAATAAGCATATAACATCCTATTAATAAAATTACATGAAAAATACCATATGATAACCCAACACTATGGTTATTTTGAATAATGGGAAACAAATAACTCGTTAATTTTATTAATTCTTCATTAACAAAAGATTCTTCAAGTAAAATAATTAAACATGGCAAAAAAATGGTAAAAATACTTGTTATAAATTTTACTAAATTATATGTTATCAATCCATACATGAATGAGACCATTCCAAGATATAAGAAAAATTTAACATGTTGCCATTCTATAATATACCAGTTAGAAAAAAATATTCCCACCATTATAAATAACAACATAAAAATACTTGTTAGAAAAATAGTTATACTAAATAACGAGAAAATTTTTGTTACATAAAATTTAATACGTTTAACTCTTTTATCAATTAAAAATAAAAGATAACTATCATTATGATATGTTCCCGCATTACCAAATAAAAAAATAATCAAAAACATTAAAACAAACTTTAAAAGAGAAACTACATTTAAAAAATACATTTCTTTTGCGGAAGCAACAGCAATATTTATTGGAATACTAAATATATTAATTAATAATCCTCCTAAATACAATAAGATAATAATAAGAATTGTCCACAAATTATACTTGCTAAACAAATATTTATAATGTAATTGAATCATTTAACGAATACTCCTTTTTATTTAAATCAATTACATGTTTGTTACTAATATCATATTGTTCTAGAAAGTGAGTAACAATAATTATTAATTTGTTCTTTTTAAATAATTCCTCAATAATTGATACAAACTTTTGTTGAGATAAAGGATCAAGTCCACTTAATGGTTCATCAAAGATATATCCATCTGCTTCAATCATCAAACTTTGAATAAGTAAGATTTTTTGTTTCATTCCTTTTGATAACTGAATTATATCTTTGTTAACAATCTTTTCTATTCCAAATAGATTTAATAATTTATTAATTTTATTAATATCTAATTGTTTATGAACTTTACCAATTATTTTTAAATAGTCTATTACTTTTATATAATCTGGTAAAATTACTTTTTCTGGTTGATTTACGATTTTTTCTAGATTTGTTGTAATTACTCCATTATAGTTTAAAAACTCTAAAATACACGAAATTAACGTGCTTTTTCCACTACCATTTGATCCAGTTATAAAATTGATACTGTTACTAGTAAATTCACAATTAAAAGAATTTAAAACTAAATTATTTTTAAAACTCTTGGTTAAATTATAACATTTAATGTACTTCATAGACATTTTCATAACCTTTATTGTACGATAAAGAAGATTTAAATAAAACCCGAGGATAAATTACTTGTTGATATAGTGAACCAGCATATTCTATAGTTATAATAATACCTATGTTATCAATATATGAATTATCAATATAAGTAAGCGGAACAATGATTTTTTTCGTCGTTTTCTCATCAATTATTTCTTCGTTATATAAGGTAGTTACCACATTAGAAACAAGTTCAATTTTTTTCAAAACTACCTCAGCGTTTTGAAAATTATATAATTCTAAATTTATCTTATCTAATGTTATATAATTATCAACTTGTTTTGTGCTACCTTTTATTGATTTTACCTCAACAAGGGAATAAAAATCTCCATTTGCTATACTAATATTTCCTATATTAAAATGAATCTTTTCACCTCTATTATTTACAATATACAGTTTACATATTGGAATATTTTCAATACCTTCGGTACTAAAAGGTATTTGAGCTTGTAAATAATACGGATAATAATTTTGATTATTAACTAATACTTTATTTTCCATCCAAATATCATTAATTTCAACCTTATAAATATTTCCTTCATAATCTTCAATCCAACTATCTATAATATTTTCTTGATTAAAAAAAGATACATCATCTTTACTGGCATATATTTTTATATCAAACACATTATTATTACATAGAGAATAATTAGTAGGATAATTTAAAAATTTAATACTCTGCGATTTATTATAGTTAAAAATAATAACTAAAACAATTGTTAAGATAAAAACAGTAATAAAAATGATATTCCTAATAAACAACTTCTTCGTAGTAGTCATAATATTCATTCACCACATCAATATATTCCCATGTTCCTTTTTTAAAAGAAAGACCAAAGATGTAAAATTTCGATACCCCATTGTTTAATCTTGCTTCTCCTCTAATTGAAACAGTTAACTTTCTTTTTGGTGGTATAGTTATCAAAATTTCTGTACTTTCCGTTTTAGCCTTATAAATTTTAGCACCAATTTCGCTTCTTATTGTTCTGTCTAAAGATAACGAAACCCCTTCTATTTTACCCCCTGCTTCCATCGCTAAACTAGAACTAACCGCAACGCTACCAGTAAATGAAGATTCATTTTCAACATAATAAGTATACTTTAAGGTTTGACTAGTATTATTTCTTTTAGCGAAAACTGTATCACCAACATATTCAACCGTTTGATTTTTTACAATAATGTTAACTGACCAACCCCAAACTTTTCTCTTTAATTGATTCAAAGCATTATCAATCGTCTTTTGATCCATGTCACTTATAAGTTTTGCTTTAGAATTTCTCGGAATTATAATTTCTTGAAACTCTGGATGTCCTGGTGCTTCACTCGCATTAACAATTAAAATGTTAAAACAAAGTAATAAACACCCAAAACAAAATAAAATTTTTTTCATAATAAAAACCCCCTTTTCCAACATTATATCTTATCTATTATTAATAAACAAGATATTTTTGTTGAGAAAATAAGAGGTTTTTTAAATTTTTTTTCAAACTATTTTTTAAGATAATTTTCGATATCTTCAACTTCTTTAATGATATCTGAACTTAAATTAATTGCTTTTTCTTTAGTAATAACAATGTTATCTTCAATTCGAATTCCAATATTTTCATCAGGAATATATAACCCCGGTTCTATTGTAATAACCATTCCTTCAAGTAAACCTAATGATGCGACATTTGGATCATGAACATCTAAACCTAATGAATGTCCAATTGAATGGAAATAGTATTTAGATAATTCAGCATCTTCTTTTATTAAACCTAATTTTTTACATCCTTCAGCAAGAAGTTTTTTGGCGTAACTATTAAGTTCAAACCATGTCATACCTGCTTTAGCATATTCAATGCATTTTTTATTACAGTCTAAAACAACTTCATATACGGCTTTTTGACGTTCAGTAAATTTACCACTAACTGGGAAAGTTCTTGTAATGTCACTTGAATAATTATTTGTATAACATCCAACATCCATTAATAACATATCAGTATCTTTATTAATAGGCATATTATTATCTTCATAATGAAGGGTTGCTGCATTACGTCCAGCAGCTACAATACTACCAAATGATTCAACTTTACCATTTTTATGAAGTACAAAACTATGATGAGCTTCAGCAATCATTTCATTATCTAATTCTTGATGATGATCCATTACATTCAAAATTGCTTCTTTTGTAGTTTTAATACTTTCTTTCATTAAAGCAATTTCGTCTTCATTTTTAACCATACGAAGTTTAACAATCGTATTATAAATGTTTTCAATATTAACTGCTGGATATTTTTCTTTCACAATCTTAGCATATGATAAACCAAAATTATTATAGAACATTATATCATGTTGTTCTAAATCTAAATATAAATTTTCAACATTTCCATCAGAATATCTCAATGTTTGGAAATAATTACCCATAAAATTGTTGAATTGAGAATTATATAAGATAGAAGTTTCATTAATACCAGAAATCAAACTAGCTTCATTTTTATAAAGCTTTGCGCCAACCCATTTAACTAAAACAGGATCATTTTCATCAATGAATAAATATTCACGTTTTTCTCCGGCAATCTTTCCAATAACAAGAGTTACATCAGCTTGGTTAATTCCTGTTAAATAAAAGAAATTACGGTTAACAAAGAAATTATATGAAGCATCCGCACTTTTAAATGGGCTAACTCCTGAATGAATAACCACAAATGAGTTATTTTTAATTTGTTCAAAGACTTTATGTCGATTATTTTGTAGGTTTTTTACTTGAACTTGCATATGTTCTCTCCTTTGGATTAATATAATTTTCTAATACACGATTAAATTGAGCCATAACCTTAGTCGCATCACGTAAAGTAATTCCATCAAGTACACCAAGTAAAATATCTTCATGGAATTTATCATGAGTTTTTAAAACTTTCTTTGCTTTTGGGGTAACACTCAAATTAACAACACGATGATCATTTTCATCACGTATTCTTAATAAATATTCTTTAGCAACCAAACGATTAACTCCAATCGTTAATGATCCAACTGTTACTTTTAATGCAGCAGCGATCTTTGACATTGGTTTTCCATTTAAACGATCAACCGTTTCTAAAACATGTAATTCTCCAATTGTTAAATCAGGAATAAGTTTAGTATCCATCATTCTTTCTTCTATTACCATTGTTAAATTAGCCACATAATTAAAATGTTCCCAAAGTTTCTTATACATAAGCTTTTCGTCTTTTGTCATTGACTTAAGCTTCTTTTCATTCTTTTTAGCATCTACAGATACAGAAGTTTGAGTTTTTGTAGCAGCTGTTTTAGTTGTTGTTTTCTTTGTAGTTGCTTTCTTTGTTGGAGCTTTCTTTACAGCACTAACTTCTTTTACTGGTTTAGATACAGCACCTTTTGGTGGTGGTGGAAGTAAAGCATCTAAAAGTGATGATGAATCAACATTCACCATTTCTTCTGCTGGTTTTGGAGCAATTTTCTTAGGTGTTACTTTCTTCAAAGGTTTATTTTTAGTTGCTGCTGTCTTAGTAGTCGTTTTCTTTGTTGTAGTCTTTTTTGTAGTTGTTGCCATAGTATTCTCCTTTCATACTTACTTTTATTATATCACAATTATTTTGAATGTCAAACTTTTTAATTTAAAAATAGAAAATTTAAAAGACAGCATCCATTTGATGCTGTCTTTAATACTATTTATGTTCTTCGATATATTTAACTAAATCTCCAACACTTTTAATGCTTTGAGCTGCGTCGTCTTCAATTTCCATATCAAATTCATCTTCAAGAGCCATAATTAATTCTACAGCGTCTAATGAATCTGCACCTAAATCATCAACTAAAAGAGTTTCCATTGTGATTTTTTCAGCTTCAACATTCATGTTTTCAACGATTAATTCTTTAACTTTTTCAAATACCATATTTTCCTCCTATTGGTCTTTTTTATTTTTAAAGTTTTTATTATTCATGTTGCGTTTCTTGTTGTTTTGAACCGGTTCACTCTTATCTGCAGGATCAATCATTGTAAGTTGTAATCTTTGTTTCTTTAAATCAACTTCTACAACCCATACTTTAACAATTTGACCAACTTTAACAGCCTCAAGTGGATGTTTAATATATTTTTTAGACATTTTTGAAACGTGTACTAATCCATCTTCATGAACACCACAGTCAACGAATGCTCCAAAGTCTACAACGTTACGAACAGTTCCTTGAAGTTCCATACCAGGAGCTAAGTCTTCTAATCCTAAAACGTCACTTCTTAATACTGGTGCATCAATAACATCACGCGGGTCACGTAATGGCGCAACAAATGCATCTAAAATATCATTTAATGTATATTCCCCAATTTCAAGTTCCTTCATTAATTCTTCACGATTAACCGCATTAACAGCTTCTGCTAATTTTTCACTTCCTAAATCTTTAGATGTGAATCCTAAACGTTCTAAAATTGTTTTAGCAACTTCATAACTTTCCGGGTGAATTGCTGTCATATCTAGTGGTTCATCACCATCAACAACACGTAAGAACCCAATTGCTTGTTCCATTACTTTTGGACCAATACCTTTAACTTGAATCTTTTCACGAGATTCAAAGCGTCCATTAGCATCACGGTGAGCAACAATTTTCTTAGCTGTTCCAGCATTTAATCCCGCAACATATTTTAATAATGATGGAGATGCTGTATTAATATTTACTCCAACTTGGTTAACAGCTGTTTCAACAACGAAGTCTAACGCATCAGATAATTTAGATTGAGTAACGTCATGTTGGTATTGTCCAACCCCAATGGCTTTTGGATCAATTTTAACAAGTTCTGATAATGGGTCTTGTAAACGACGAGCAATTGAAACTGCTGAACGTTCTTCAACTTCATAATCAGGGAATTCTTCTCTTGCTAAGTCAGATGCTGAATAAACTGATGCTCCTGCTTCACTTACGATAACATAAGCAACATTTTTACCAAATTCTTCGTTAATTTTCTTTAAGCATTTGGAAACAAAAGCTTCTGTTTCACGGCTTGCTGTACCATTACCGATAGCAGCAATTTCTACATCATGAGCCATTACAAGTGAACGTAAAATGTATTCCGCATTTTCTACACGTGCCTCAGGAACATTTTCTCCTGGGAATTTTTGGTGTGGATACATAACGCTCTTTTCTAATACTTTACCAGTTTGATCAACAACCGCAAGTTTACATCCAGTTCTGAACGCTGGGTCAACTCCTAATACAATACGGTCTTTCATTGGTGGAGTTAATAAGTAGTTTCTTAAGTTTTCACCAAAGATATGAATAGCTTGATTTTCAGCTTGTTCTTTTAAGTCTGAACGGATTTCTCTTTCAATAGATGATTTGATTAAACGTTTGTATGCATCATCAATTGCCATACTTACATGTTCTGCAGTAATACTTTGAGGGTTTTTAACTACATCACGGTAAATATATCCAACAACAAATGCTACATCTTCTGCGATACTAACCTTTAATACTTTTTCACTTTCCCCACGATTGATTGCTAAAATACGGTGTAACTTAACACTCTTTAGTGGTTCTTCGTATGCATAATACATTTCATAAACTGCTTTAGGATCAAGTGTTGCATCTTTAACTTCTGTTTTTAAAGTTGCGCTACGAACAAAATAGTTACGAATCCATGTACGATAACGTGGTTCATCAGATACCATTTCAGCAATAATATCTCTTGCCCCTTGTAATGCTTCTTCAGCAGTTTTAACAACTGTACCTTCTTTTTCTTTTTCTTCAGTAATTTCAGTTGTTACATATTTTTGTGCTTCTTCTAATACATCACCTTCAGTAGGGAATGAAAGTAAATATTCTGCTAATGGTTCTAAACCTTTTTTCTTCGCATCTGTTGCACGAGTCTTTTTCTTTTCTTTAAATGGACGATAAATGTCTTCGATTTCAGCAAGTTTTGTTGCGTTGATAATCGCATTTTTAATTTCGTCAGTTAATTTTCCTTTTTCTTCAATTAGACGCATAACGTCTTCTTTACGTTGAGCTAATTTTTGTCCATATTCCCATTCTTGATAAATAGCTCTTATTTGTTCTTCATCTAAATTCCCTGTAACTTCTTTACGGTAACGTGCGATGAATGGAACAGTTGCTCCACCTTCGATTAATTGTAATACCGCATTAATTTGTGAAATTTTTACATTTTGTTGTACGGCGATTTGACGAAGTAAAGTGTCATTAATATAATTGTTTTCCATGTTAAATCCTCCATATATTTCTTGAATATTATACCATATTTCAGGTTTTTTATCAAGCAATTAAAGGACTAAATTTGGAGCTATTTTCCCCTTTTTAAAATCGTATTTAATCGCCATAAAATGTATCTTGTTTGAGCTTTTCGACAGTCATTTCTTGTCCCATACACTTTATGTTTTTCTAAATAAATATAATCTTTAACTTTAATCGCAAAGTAAAACACTCCATCATTTATATTATCACCTGATGTTCCTGCATATCCTGTTACACTAATTCCTACTTCCGCATTACTAATTTTAGTAACCCCTTCAACCATTTCTTCAGCAACTTCAAGGGAAGCCACTCCATATTTTTTAATTGTTTTATTTTTAACACCTAAAATACGCATTTTAGCTTCTTCACTATAAGTTACATAACTTTCATTTATGACATTTGATGATCCACTTACATTAATTAGTTTAGAGATAATCATTCCTCCTGTACATGATTCGGCACAGCTGATAGTCCATTCTCTTTTAAATAATTCACTAATAATCATTTTTTCCAAAGATAGCGTATCATAACCAATTATGTCATCTCCATAATACTTCTTTATTTTTTCAATGTCTTTTTCAATTAACTTGTAATCATTACTTTTAATAGTTAAAACTTTAGTATTTTGATGGGGGCGATAATTAACTAATGTATCAAGTTCTAGTTGTTCTTTATTATTATCCATAATAATAAAGACTTTTTCGTAACCTAAATCCTCTAACCATTCTTCTTTCGTTAATGAATAATTAATAAGTTGAATATTTTTACTGATTATTCTCTCACTTGAAGAAACATATTTCATTCCTGCTTTCATCATTACTTTACCAGAAGCAGGATTTTCGGAATCATGACAAGCATTTATTTTTTCAAAACCTAAAGTCTGAAAACCGAATTTCAAAACAGCTTTTAAAGCTTCAGTCATTATTCCTTTATTCCAATAGTCATAAGCTATACAATAACCTACTTCAGTTTCTTTAAAACTAAGATCTACTTTAAAAAAACTAATTGTTCCAATTAGATTATGATTTTCTAAATATTCAATTCCAAAAGTAATATTAGGTGAATTATTAAATTCATTCATCCAAATTTTAATTATTTCTTTGGTAACTTCAACATTTTGATGAACATCCCAAGTCATATATTTTGTAACCCTTGAATCTGAGGCCCAGTTTTTATACATTGCTTCCGCATCATCAAGTATTAAAGGTCTTAAAACTAATCTTTTAGTTTGAATATTAGGTATCTCTACATTATAAACAGTATTCATCTTATCACCTTCTTTTTTTGTATTATATCATTTTATTATAAATTTATCAACTAATTAAAAGAATTGTCTTTTTTAACATTTTATAGTATAATAATAAATGGTGATAAAATGTTTACAATTAAAGATGAAACTGTTAATACAATTGAAATAGATAAAAGTGTCTTTATATCATATTTAAAGAATGTTTCAACCGTTAAAGACGCCAGAGCATATATTCAAGCAATTAAAGAAAAATACCCAGATGCTACTCATCATGTTAGTGCATATATTGTTGGAAAAGGAGCCGAATATGGTCACTATGATGATGATGGAGAACCAAGTGGTACTTCAGCAATGCCAATTTTTGATTGTTTACGAAAAAACAATTTAACTAATGTGGTATGTGTGGTTGTTAGATATTTTGGTGGTATTAAACTTGGAGCTGGAGGTCTAGTTAGAGCATATAGCCGTAGTGCTAGTGAAAATTTACGAACAAATGTAATTGTTCCAATTATTGAATATTCGATGATTTCTTTGAATTTTAATTATTCTTATTATACAGTAATTGAAAATAGTTTAAAGTCATACGAAATTATTAATCGTACCTTTAGCACTAATGTTGATTTAGTTGTTAAAGTTCCAGATCATGAGGTTAATATGGTTATTGATAATCTTGTGCGTTTGACTAACAATTTTATTCAAATTAAAGTATTTAAGCAAGATAATAATAAAGATGAGTGTGAATAAACACACTCATCATTTTTTTACTTTTCTTGTTCTTTTTTAGGAAATAATAAGAAAGTATTAGTTGTTTTCTTATATTCTAAATACGCTGGGTTTTTTTGTATTTGATGTTTTTCCGCAAGCGGCACACTAATAAAAGCAAACATTAAAGTATTTAACATTGGTCCTAAGAATAAAACCCACATATTTTCATTAAGGGATAACATAACAAGATATATACCCCACCAAAATAAGATTTCTCCAAAATAGTTTGGATGACGACTTCTTTTCCATAAACCAGCATTAATAAGTTCATTATTTTTTCTAACTTTTAAGAATTTATGCATTTGATAATCAGCAACACTTTCAATGATAATTGCTGCTACCGTAATAACAATCGCTATTATTGTTGATACATTAATTTCAACACTTCCACAAGTTTCCATATATTTAACAATACTTAGCATTAAGGTAAATACTACTAAAGTTGGAAATAAATGAATTCCTGTTAAATTAATTAACGGCCATAATTTAGGAAACTTATTTTTAAAATGATCATATCGCCAATCTTGTTTATCTAAATTTTTAAAAGTTTTAAAGAAATTAAAAGTTAATCTAACTCCCCAAATCCCAACTAAAGCAATCATAATATAGCTCATAGCATTAAAGTTATTTAATTGTTGTGCTGAATAAATACTACAAGCAATTGGTATTACACTCCAATATGGATCATAAATTGATGAATTATCAAAAATCCAACTAAAGATAAAAATAACAATCGTCATCGCAATATCTATAATTAATAATTTTAATAAAAATTGTTCAATTGGCAAATTAATTTTAAAGTGTAAAAAAGCTCCTACTCCAAAACTAATTATATATGCACATAATATTACGATAATTCCTAAGATTTTGTTTTTCTTCATATTCTTTTTCCTTTTTTAATTATATGTAATATTATACCTTATTTTATAAAAAAAAGCAATAATTAGGACCCTAATTATTGTCTTCCTAAATATTTATTTTTAGTACTGTTTCCTCCACGTAAATGTTTTTCTTGTTTGTTTATTTCAAATATTTTTTGGACTTCTAAATATAATTTATAATCTATGTCTTTTAAGCGTTCAGATAAATCTTTATGCACCGTACTTTTTGAACATCCAATTCTTCTTGCGACATGACGAACGTTACTGTTTTCTAATATTAATAGTTTAGCTGCTTGTAAAACCCGTTCTTCAATAATATTATCTAATGTAGACATATTAATCACCTATTTAATTATATAAAGAAATGAACAAAATATACCCATTTATAAGCTATTTATGTTAAAATAATATATGAGGTAACTATTATGAATAAAACTCTCATGAATGATGAAAAACACTATGTAACATTAAATAATTATTTAAAACATCGTTTTGGTTGTAAAGTTTTTAGAATTCCGCTAAACGCCAACTTCAGTTGTCCTAATCGTGATTCATCGATTGATCATACTGGATGTTTATATTGTTCTAAAAGTTTAAGTGGTGATTTCGCAGGTAAAAAAGAATTATCATTTGAAGAACAATTTAAAGATATAAAACAAGTTATGGAAAAGAAATGGCACGATGGATTATACATTGCTTATTTACAAGCCGGAACAAATACATATGCCGATATTGAAACTCTTAGAAAGATTTATAATGAAGTAATTGAATTAGATTCTAAAATTGTAGTTCTTTCTATCGCAACCAGACCTGATTGTATAAACGAAGAAATTATTGCGTTATTAAAGGAAATTAAACTAAAAAAAGAACTTTGGATTGAACTTGGTTTTCAAACTATGCATGATGATACTAAAGATTATCTTCATATTGGATATCATAATCAAGACTTTGAAAAAGCGATGAAATTACTTAATGATAATAATATTCCCGTTATTGTTCATATCATCAATGGTTTACCACAAGAAACGAAAGAAATGATGATTGAAACTGTTAAATATTTAAATAATTTTGTAATCGATGGTATAAAAATCCATATGCTTCATATTTTAAAAGATACTCCTCTTGCTGATATCTATGAAAAAGATAAATTTAAAGTTTTAACAAAAGATGAATTTATTGATATCGCTGTTGAACAATTAAGATTATTAAACCCTAATACTGTTGTTCACCGAATTACAGGAGATCCCGTGAAAGAGGATTTAATTGAACCCCTTTGGGTTTTAAAGAAATTTGTAGTTTTAAATGATATTGACAAATTAATGCGTAAAGAAAAATATTATCAAGGTGACTTATGGCAAAAATAACTGATATAGCCCATTTATTCTTAAAAGAACATTTAAAAGTAGGCGACACCGCAATCGATGCGACTTGTGGGAATGGACATGATACCTTATATCTAGCTAAACTTGTCGGCCAAACAGGAATTGTTCATGCTTATGATATTCAAGAACAAGCGATCATTAATTCTAAAGAATTAACCAAAGATTTTAACAATATTATTTTTCATCAAACATCTCATGAAAACATTGATATTAATAAGATTGATGCGGTTATCTTCAATCTCGGCTATTTACCAAATGGAGATAAACAGATTACTACCCTTCTTTCTTCTACAAAAAATGCTATTTTAAACTTAATTGCTAAATTTGAAACTAACAAAAATATGTTAATCATAATTGTTGTTTATCCCGGTCATGATGAAGGATATAAAGAAGCTCTTTGGCTTGATGAATATCTAACTAGCTTACCTACTTCTTTTGTAACATCAAAGTATCAACCAATTAATCAACATAATTCTCCGTATATTTATACCGTAAACAAAAAATAATGACAATCCAAATTGAACTTGTTCAATTGGATTGTCATTTTTATTACAAATCAGTTGTTTTTTTATCGATTAAATTTTCTGGATTTACATGCTTATTATTTTTTAAAACTTGAAAATATACATGGTTTCCCGCATCCGCATCAATTTCAGTTGTTCCGCTAACTCCAATTTTATCACCTTGGTTAACGGTTGATCCAACCGTAACTGTTACTTCACTTAACCCGTAATAGCAAGTTTTCAAATTATCTTTATGTTCAATAACCACGTAATTACCATATAATGGATTTTCTTTAACTTCTAAAACTGTTCCACTAAGTGATGCTAAAACATCAAACGCTGAATCATCTTTTTTCGCATATGATGTTCCAACACTAGTTCGATAGCTTGAACCATATTTGATTAAAGCTTTTTCTTGATCTTCTTTTGTTCCGTTTCGATCATAAAATTTTCGAACAACTTCATATTCCATATTTACATCAAAGGGAAGAGCGACCTTTTCAACTGTTTCTGTATTAGTTGGTTGTTCATCATCTGGTTCATCTGGTAATACCGGAGTATTATCATCTGGCGTATCCACTTGATTATCACCAACAATACCAACAACAATTAAAGAAACAAATAAGAAAGCGATAACTCCCACAAAGAAGAAAAATTGAAACTTATTTTCATTAATTTTTTTAATCCATTCTTTCATTGTATCACCTCGTTTTTAGTATGATACAATTTTTGTTTTTTATACCAATTTTTTTCTAATTAATAATTATGTTATACATTGCTTTCATTAACTCAATAAGAGCGTTTGAAAATAAGTAACTTAAAATTACCGTTAAGAATAGATAAGTAATTCTTATTTCAAAAATCTTACCTTGTTTAAAAATCTTTTCAAGATTAGTAGCTAGTAAGATTTTCATAAATACAAACATACTAATTAAAAAGATTCCAAAGAAGAGAATACTAAATATTTGATCCATATCTATTACCCAAATAATCTTAAAACATCTTGGAAGGCTACAAAGACAAATAAAATCATTAATGCTACTAATCCAACTGTATGAATAATGTTTTCTACTTTCGCATTTGTTTTCTTTCCTGTAACAATTTCATAACCTAAGAATAGTAATCGGCATCCATCTAAGGCCGGAATTGGTAATAAGTTTAATAAACCAATGTTAACACTTAACATTCCAACCCAACTTAATAAAGATAGACAAATTCCGCCAACATCGACATTTCCATCCGCATCTTTTTGATCTAAGATTGATACAGTTGCGTCTAAAATACCAATTGGACCACTTAAATCATCGAATCCAACACTCTTATCACTAACCAATAGTTTTAGGGTTTTAAATACTAAAGTTACATTATTCCATGTTTCTACAAATGGCATATATAAGTTCTTTAATAAATTTCTTTGATATTCTCCACTAATTGATAGTTGAATATTAGCAGGTACTACACCATTATCAAGATAAGCTTGAATACTTAAGCCAGAAACTTCAACTGTTTTTCTTTCGCCATCTTGTTCAACAATTACTTGGTATTTAAAGTTTTCTTGTGATGCATCACTATAGAAATAGTTTAAAGCTTCTGTACGATTATTAAATATAACATCATTTACTCCGATTAACACAGAACCATTCTCAATTCCTTTAACATTAGAATATCCAATAGTTAGATTGTTATTATCTTTAGATTGTACAAAACTAACCCCAATAGTATTAATATAGGCATTAGGGTAAGCAACTGTTTTATAAATTTCACCATCACGTTTATATATAATATTTAAATAACCTTGATAGTCTTTATTTTCACCTGTTGCACAAGCAAGTAAAGTTTTAGAAATATCATTCCATTCCGTAAAATATTCACTTTCACTAACTAAACTTAAATCTTTAGTCCCCATATATAAGATTTCATCACCATTTCGAAGACCAGCCTCATATGATGGCGTATTTGGTTCAACATTATCAATAAAAGTAACGCTTGGATCATTATATCCACGGCAGAAACCTAAAATAAAGAATACTAAAATTGCTAGAACAAAGTTCATTGCCGGTCCCGCAAAAATTGCTAAAAAGCGTTGCCAAACTGTTTTATTAATAAAGTTACGATTAAATGGAGCGATTTGGAAAGTTTGTTTTTTAGGAAAAGCTATTTGAGCATCCCTCTTAACAATAAATCTAATTTCCTCATCTTTTTCATTTTTAACATCGATATATAATTCATCATCAAGTTCTTCTTTAGTTCCTACTAAATCACTCTTTACAATTGTATATATTGGTAAAGCAGAACTAAATTTCTTTTCATCAACGATAATAGTTGAAACCTTATCATTTTCAAATACCAATTGGCATTTAAAATATCCATGTAACATATTTGATTCAATTTCTTCACCAGCCATTGAAACAAACCCACCAAGTGGTATTGCACGAATCGAATAAGTTGTTTCACCTTTTTTCACTTGATATAAAACAGGTCCCATCCCAATTGCGAACTCATAGCACATAATTCCGGCTCTTTTGGCCATTATAAAGTGACCACCTTCATGAATAAGAACAATTAAGCCAAGAATAAAAGCGAATGCTATAATTCCAATAACCCATACCATAAACATTCTCCTCTCTATATAATACTTGTTTTTACTAATTCATCTACTTTTAAAATATTTTCTAAATTATATGTTAGATGACCATATAATTCTTCTGTTTTATTTATCTCTTCTTCAATTCTTGTCACTATTTTATCAAAAGTGATTTTTCCCTCTAAAAATAATGAAACTAATTTTTCATTACTTGCGTTAAACACAACCGGATAAAACTTTCCTAAGGAAATAACTTTTCCCACTAAAGCTAAAATTTTAAAACGCGTTTTATCCATTGGTTTAAAATGTAACTCAAATGGTTTGGTAAAATCTAATTCTTGACTAACTTGATTATCAATATGATGTGGATAATTTAGAGCATATTGAATTGGTATTCTCATATCACTTACCCCCATTTGGGCAAAGATTGAGTGATCGTTAAATTCTACCATTGAGTGTACAATACTCTCAGGGTGAATTATTGTCGAAATTTGATCAAGCTTTAAATTAAATAAATGATAAGCTTCAATTACTTCAAAAGCTTTATTAACCATTGTCGCTGAATCAATAGTAATTTTAGCCCCCATTTGCCATGTAGGATGTTTTAAAGCATCCTCCACAGTTACATCTTTTAACTCATCTAAAGTTTTATGATATAAAGCTCCTCCACTCGCAGTAATAATTACTCTTTTTACTTCTTTTCGATTATTATCATTTAAGATTTGAAAAATAGCCGAGTGTTCACTATCAATCGGAATAATATTTACCCCTTTATCTTTAGCTAGCCTCATAACAAGCTCCCCAGCCATTACTAAAGTTTCTTTATTCGCAAGTAAAACATCACGTCCTGCTTTAATTGCTTCAATCGTTGGTACAAGACCAGCTGAACCTACTAAAGCATTTATCACACAAGGTGAAGAAACTTTGAATCTTGCTACATCATTAATGTCTAAAGAAAATATTATATTAGGAAACTCATTTTTTAAAACTTCTAAATGTTCTTTTTTAGGAGTTGAAACAAGCAAAGGTGAAAACTCTTTAATTATTTTTTTTGCTTCTTCTATATTATTATAAAAAGAGAAAGCTTTTAAACAATATTTTTGAGGATTAGCTCTAATAATATCTAAAGTACTTTTCCCAATTGAACCTGTTGCTCCAAGTAAGCAAATATTTTTCATTAAATTACTCCAATTAAATAACAAATTACATACATCACGCTTGCAGCAAGCAGTGTTGAATCAAAACGATCTAATACCCCTCCATGACCAGGAAAAATATTTCCAAAGTCTTTGATATCATTAGCACGTTTTATTCTTGATGCTACTAAGTCACCAAGTTGTCCAACTATTGATAATACTAAAGTAATACCAATTATGCTTAAAACTTCTAAGCAAATGTTTAGATTTGAAAGTGGCACTAAAATAGTTTCATTAAATACTTTTGTTACCACAAAATATAAAGCACAACCACAAATCATGCCAAATAAAGTTCCTAAAACTGCTCCTTCAACCGTCTTTTTCGGACTAATTGATGGACAAAGTTTGTGTTTACCAAATAAGTAACCAAAGATATATCCACCTACATCAGTAAGCATCACTGTTACTAATACTAAAACAATAATCCAAAGATTGATATTTCTTAAATATAAAACAAGACCTGGTAAACATCCACCATAAATGTAACTAAGAATTAGTTTCATACTTGTATTAAAACTAATATTTTTATTAATCACCATCGCAATTAAAAATAAAATTATCCCCATTACAATACAAGGCATTAACATCGTTTTATCAAAAAAACTAAATGCGACAGTTATTGCACTCCATACAGGTAATGTGAATTTAATTGATTTTAAAACTGGTTCTTCTTTTGAAAACATATTAAGTAATTCATAGTTAGCCATATAAGCAATAAAACTTGCTGCTAAAGCAAAATACCAATCACCTAAAACTAATAATGGTACTAATACAACTACTAATAAAATACCTGTTAAAGTGCGTTTAAGCATCTTCTTCACCTATCTTTCCAAATCTTCTATTGCGTTTTTGATAATTTTCTATTGCCTCGTATAAAGCACTACAATCAAAGTCAGGCCAATAAATTTTTGGAAAATATAGTTCCGCATAAGATATTTGCCATAACAAGAAATTACTAATTCGCATTTCTCCACTAGTTCGAATCATTAAATCAACTGGTGGTAAACCTTTTGTATACAAATTATCATCAATTAATTGTTCATTGATATCTTCAACATCAAGAAGACCATCTTTGATCATTTTACCAATATTTTTAGTAGCCTGAATTAATTCTGGTCTACTTCCATAATTGAAGGCGATACAAAGTGTAAATGATTCTTCATTATTACCTAATTCATTAAGTTCTTTAATCTTTGTAGCTAATTCATGTTTTTCTTTAGGTACTTCCCCAATAATTCGAACATTATATCCAAGTTCTTTAACTCTAGAAAGCATTCTTGTATAAATTTTTTCTGCTTCATTCATTAAAAAATTAACTTCTTCATCAGGGCGATCCCAATTTTCGGTACTAAAGACGAATAAAGTCAAAACTTCTACTCCAAGGCGCTTTACTTCGGGAATAATTGCTTCAATTCGTTTTATTCCAGCAGCATGTCCCATAATTCTAGGCAGTCCTCGTTTTTTGGCCCATCGACCATTACCATCTAAAATAATACCGATATGTTTAGGTAATGGTTTTTTTATAATATTTAAATATCTTTTTTCAAGATGTTTTTTCTTGGTATTATTAAACATTTTATCACCTTATATTATTATACTATAAAATCTTATTTTTTCCAAAAAATATGATTTCTTTTATTACAATATATGCTTAAAATAATTAAAATATTTTTAAAAAAAGCGTTGTTATTCACAACGCTTTAATTACTTTTATTAAAATGCCATGATAGCTTGTTCTTTTTCTTTAGCTAAATTATCAATATTAGCAATGTACTTATCTGTTAATTTTTGTACATCGTCACTATTTCTCTTTAATTCGTCTTCAGAAATAAGGCTATCTTTTTCTAGCTTTTTAAGTTGATCTAAAATATCTCTACGGATGTTACGAATTGCAACTTTATTATTTTCAGCAATTTTCTTAACATCTTTAGTTAAATTTCTTCTAACTTCTTCTGTTAGTGGGGGAACAGGAATTCTGATTACATCCCCATCATTAATTGGATTAAATCCTAAATCAGCAGTTAAAATAGCTTTTTCTAAGTTTTTTAACACACTCTTATCATAAGGTTTAATCATAATTGTTTGTGCATCAGGAACAGAAACAGTTCCAACTTGAATAAGTGGTGTCATCATTCCCCAATATTCTACTTGAACATTATTTAAAATACTAGGATTGGCTTTACCTGTACGAATCGTAGAAAATTCTTTTTGAAGCGATTCGATAGTTTTTTGCATTTTTTCTTCGCCTTGTTTAATAATTTGTTTAGGCATTAATTTTTCCTCCAAAATAATTTAGTATTTTTTATTTAGAAATATAAGTTCCAATTTCGGGATGATTGATTGCTTTGGCAATATTGCCACTAACATTCATATCAAACACTATAATATTGATATTATTATCATTACATAAAATAGCTGCTGTTGAATCCATTACTTTTAGATGTTTAGCTGTTATTTCATCAAAAGTCATTGTTTGATATTTTTTAGCATTAGGATTCTTACGAGGATCATCATCATAAACCCCATCAGTTCCATTCTTAGCCATTAAAATCATATCAGCTTTAATTTCAGCAGCTCTAAGAGCTGAAGTTGTATCTGTTGAGAAGAATGGATGTCCAGTTCCACCAGCGAAGATTACGATTTCGCCACGTTCTAAACTTTCAATTGCATTCTTTCTAACAAATGGTTCAACAACACTAGCAATGTGAAGCGCAGACATTGTTCGAACTTTAATTCCTAAATTTTCTAAAGCATTAGCTAAAGCAAGTGAATTTAAAACAGTACCAAGCATTCCCATATAATCGGCATTAGCTCTTTCCATTTCATTTTCTTCAGCATCGCGACCACGCCAGATATTTCCAGCACCAACAACGATTCCAATTTGTACTTTTTGATCATATAAGTCTTTTACTTCTTTAGCAATCTTTTTTACATTTACAGCAGAAATTCCAATACCTTTTTCAGATAGGGCTTCTCCGCTTAATTTAAGAATTACGCGCTTCATATATTGCTCCTTATGTTAAATAATTATTGTAATTTTTGTTGTGCAGCAGCAGCTTGAGCAGCAACTTCTGCAGCGAAGTCATCGTTTCTCTTTTCCATACCTTCACCAACTTCATAACGAACGAATGTAACCATTGCGCTATGTTTGTTAGCTAAAAGTTGTTCAACTGTAACACTTGGATCTTTAACGAAAGCTTGGTCTAATAAGCAAACTTCTTTTAATTGTTTGTTAACTTTACCTTCAATAATTTTTGCAAGTGCAGCTTCTGGTTTACCAGCTAATTTTTCATCATTTTTAGCAAGTTCCATTTGAACATGAGTTTCTTTTTCAAGATATTCAGCAGGAACATCTTTTTTAGAAATATATAAAGGTGTAAGTGCAGTAACATGCATACTTAAATCTTTAGCAAGTTCAGCATCGTTTCCTTCAACTACACAAACAGTAACTTTTTTACCACCCATGTGTTTGTAGAATCCGAAAGTTTGAGAATCAGTTTTTTCAATTAATTCAACACGACGTAAGCTAATTTTTTCTCCGATTGTAGCTGTTGCGTTAACGATTAATTCTTCTCCACCGTTTGCTAAAACTTCTTCAGCAGATTTGCAATTATTTTTAGCACAGATTGCACCAATTTCAGCAATTAAAGTTGTGAATTTTTCATTTTTAGCAACGAAGTCTGTTTCAGAGTTAACTTCGAATAAATATGCGTTGTTTCCTTCGATAACAACTTCACATAAACCTTCAGCAGCGATACGGCTTACTTTTTTAGCAGCTTTAGCAATACCTTTTTCACGTAACCAGTCAACAGCAGCGTTGATGTCTCCGTTAGTTTCTTGTAAAGCTTTTTTGCAGTCCATCATTCCTGCACCAGTTTTTTCTCTTAATTCTTTAATTAAAGCACTACTAATCATTTTAATTTCTCCTTTTAAATTATATATTATTCAGCAGGTTTTTCTTCTGCTTTAACTTCTTCTTTTACTTCTTCAGCAGGTGCAGCTTCTTGTTTAGGAGCTTCTGCTTTTGGAGTTTTAGGAGCATAAGGTTTTTTGTTTTTAGGAGCACGTTTTTCATGTCTAGGGTTCTTAGGTGCTTTTTCTTCTTCAGTATGTTCTTCTTCAGGTAAAACATATGGTTCAACAGCTCCACCATTACCTTCGATTACAGCGTTAGCCATAATACCAACGATTAAACGAACTGCTCTAACACCATCGTCATTTGCTGGAATTACATAGTCAACATCATCAGGATCACAGTTAGTATCAACTAATCCGAATACTGGGATATTTAATCTACGTGCTTCAGCAACCGCATTGTGTTCAGTTTTAGGGTCAACTACGAATAATGCCCCTGGTAATTCTTGCATTGTTTTGATTCCACCAAAGAATGCTTCTAAACGAACTTGTTCTTTTTTGATATCGATTACTTCTTTTTTAGGTAATAAATCGAAAGTTCCGTCTTCAGCCATTTCTTCATAACGGTGTAATTTAGCGATTGATTTACGTAATGTTTTGAAGTTAGTCATTGTTCCACCTAACCAACGTTTGTCAACGTAGTATTGTTCACAACGTGTAGCTTCTTCTTTGATTACGTCTTGAATTTGTTTTCTTGTTCCAACGAATAATACTTTGTTATTGTTGCGAACGATGTTTACCATAGCTGCATAAGCTTCTTCGATCTTATCAGCTGTTTTTTGAAGGTCAATGATATATACACCATTTCTTTCTCCAAAAATATACTCTTTCATTTTAGGGTTCCAACGGCGAGTATGATGTCCGAAATGAACTCCTGCTTCTAGTAATTGTTTCATAGTAACAACTGCCATAATTTGTTTTTCCTCCATATTTCTTTAAAATTGTTGGCCGCCAAAGTCTTCAACATAGATTATCCACAACTATGCACAAGGTAATCTACTATTCCTTTGTGTGTATTTTTTGCCGTATATATTATATCACTAACTGCTATTTTTTACAAATAATTTGATATTTTTTTATTTGAATAAAAAATAGAGTGTTTCTACAAATCAGAAACACTCATTAATACTAGGAAATATTTAATTAACATTTTTTAAGCATTGTCACAAAAGTTAGCCCTTCATGTTCTTCTTCTTCATCAATTATTTCAAAGCCAAACTCTTGATAAAACTTAACATTTGAATCTTCTTGTAAAATAGTATCAACATACCATTTTTTAACTTCATTATCTTCATTTATAAACATTTCAAAGGCTTTTTTACCGTAACCTAAATTTTGATATTCTGGTAAAATGTAAAATTGAGCAATCTTTTTGATTGATGCATCATCAAGTTCAAAAGCAAATATTCCACCAATTATTTCATCATTGACCATTATTTTTTCATAACGACCAAAGCGATATTTAATATTAAATTCCATACGGTGTAAATCCATATCATATGGGTTACTATCAAATTCACCATATTTAAGAGCATATTTCCCAAACGCCTTCTTTTGAATATCAAGCATTTTTACCGCATCACTAAGTTCTACTTTTTCTAATTTACATTCTTTTGTAGTGCTACCAATTCCACCCATTCTTTTACCTAGTTTAGATTCATCTTCATCATCAACTGTAAAATATTTTTGGAAAATCCCTTGGGCAATTGCATCACCTTTTTTGCACACAAAATCTTCTTTTCCATTATTAATTATTCCAACTACAAAATGGCCTTCATTATCAGGATTATTGTAGAAATCCGCATCAATTATTCCTACTTGATTTTTAAGCATAATATCTTTTTTAATTCCCAAACTACTACGAATATAGATAGCTAAAAATTCATCATCTTGCATATAAGCTTTTAATCCCGTTGGAACTTTTTTAGATTCACCAGGAGCTAAAGTAAACGATACTGCGCTACAAATATCATATCCCGCACTTTTGGCAGTTTTACGTTCTGGAATTGTTATTTCATTATAACAAGTTAGGCTATCAATATTTTCATTTGAAATGGCTTTTTCCCAAGTTTCAAAACTAACTTTTTCAAATCCTCTTTTTCTTGTAACCATATATTTATTCCTTTCTTTGTCTTGGATGATTTTCCATATAGGCTTCTTTTATCTTTTCTTTTGAAACATGCGTATAAATTTGTGTTGTAGATAAATTAACGTGTCCTAACATTTCTTGAACACTTCTTAAATCAGCTCCACCATCTAGTAAGCTAGTCGCAAATGTATGTCTAAGCATATGCGGACTTACCTTAAAAGTATCAGCAGCTTTATCAACAATATCATTTAAGATTACTCTTACCCCCCTTGGAGTAAGTGGTCCACCATGAAAGTTCAAAAATAATTCTTCCGGATTATTTTCTTCATTACGCATTAATAGTTCGGGTCTACCAAGTGCTAAATAGTTTTTCAAAGCATCTTTTGCTTTTGAAGAAATCGGAACATAACGTTCTTTATGTCCTTTCCCAAAAACTTTCAATGTTTCATTAGAAAAATCAATACTTTTTTCAGTTAAACTACAAAGCTCACTAACCCGCACACCAGAACCATATAATAATTCTAAAATAGCTAAGTTTCTTCTACCACTTGCTGTTGAAACGTCAATCGCATTAAACATAGCGGCTACTTCATTATTATATAAAAAGTGTGGTAAATTCTTTTGATTTTTAAGTGTTTCAACTTCACTAAATAAATTATCTTTTACATATTCTTTGCGTTGTAAAAAGCGATAAAAAGATCTTAAACTAGATATATGTCGATTAACCGTTCTTGTTGAATATCCCTTACTTGTCATATGGGCAATATAATATCTTGAAATATTACGAGTTTTAATTGATAATAAATCACCCATTTCTTCAGATTTAATATAATCTTCAAAATCTTTTATATCTCTTAAATAATTACCGATTGTATGTTCAGAATAACCTCTTTCAACTTGTAAATAAGCCTCATATAGTTCCATACTTTCAGCAACTTTAGGATTATCTTTAGGAACAACTTTACGTTTATTTCCTTTATACATTTTCACACATCCTTATTTTATATTTTATAACGATATTCTTGTCTTTTAACAAAATAACAAACTTCATCAAATCCACATTCTTTTGCTGCTTCCGCATACTTATCGAATCCTTCTAAATAAGTATCAACAGTATGAGAATCAGTTGAAATTGTTATACGTTCTCCTCCTAAACTTTTATATAAGTTCAAGAAATATTTAGTATGATTTAAATCATTAATTGTATCTTGCACTTTTATATTAACTTCCAAAGCCTTCTTTTTAGCAATTAATAATTTAAAAACCTTTACTAAATATTCTTCAAATTGACTAATTTTTAAAGTATTATCAATTAAATAAGCTGTTTTAAAACCATAGTCAAAATGACTTAAAACATTGAAATCATCAAAAGTTTCCAAACCATCAATCATATTATTAAAATAGATTGCCATTGTCTCTAATACTCCATGAGCTTGAAAATGTTCAACAAAATAGTAATCAATTTCCGTATTATCATGGATACTCATATTTACTAAATCAAATTCTCTGCTAGCTAAAAGAGCTTTCATACGATGTAATTGGTCTTTTCGATATCCCATCTCTATTCCTTTTAAAGGAATTACATTCGGATAAGTTTTTCCTAATCTTTCTAAGTCTTTATCTTGATTTTCATAGTCTACTGTCCAATCGGTATGATTAAAACACGACATGAATTCAATATGATCAGTACAAACAAAATATTTGCATCCAAGTTTACTTGCTAGTTTATAATATTCATCAATTGATGCTTTAGAATCCCGAGAATATGACGTATGCACATGTTGATCATGAATCATTTTTACACCTCTAGTCTAATTTGTAGTCTTTTTCAATTAATTCTTTCATAACTTCGATAGCTCGAAGACCCATTTTACTCTTTCGTTCTTTTTTATGAACGCGCCCTTCTAATGCTTCAAAAATTCCAAAGTTGACGTTCATCGGATCAAATGAACCATCCCCTTTAGTTGTAACATATAAAGCAAGAGCCCCTGTTGCGGTTTTAGGGCTTAAATCCATTAAAGGTTTACCTTCCAATAATCTAGCCATATTAATCCCCGCTACAAGTCCACTCGATGCTGACTCAACATAACCTTCAACTCCAGTCATTTGTCCAGCAAAGAATACATCTTCTTTTGTTTTTAATTGATATCCTGGATTTAACATGTCTGGTGAATTAATGTAAGTATTAAGATGCATTACTCCATAACGAACAACACTGGCATCTTCTAATCCTGGTATTAATTTTAATAATTCTTTTTGAGCTCCCCATTTTAAATGAGTTTGGAACCCAACCATATTATATAGTGACTTAGCACGATTATCTTGTCTTAATTGTACTACCGCATAAGGATATCTTCCAGTCTTCGGATCAGTTAATCCTACTGGTTTCATTGGGCCAAAAAGTAGTGTTTGGCGTCCACGACGAGCCATTTCTTCTACTGGCATACACCCTTCAAAAACTTTCAATTCGAAGTCATGAGGTTTTACGCATTCCGCATTAATTAAATAATCATAGAATGCATCAAATTCTTCTTTATTCATCGGACAGTTAATATATGATGCTTCCCCTTTATCATAGCGTGAAGCAATAAACACTTTATCATAATTAATAGAATTTGCTTCTACAATTGGCGCAACCGCATCAAAGAAATGTAAATAATCAGTTCCTAAAAGACTACCAATTTCTTTACTGAAATCTTCACTTGTAAGTGGTCCACTAGCAATAATTACTGGTCCCTCAGGAATTTTAGTTACTTCTTCATATATTATTTCCACATTAGGCATTGATTTTAATTTATTAGTAACATATTCCGAAAACAATTCACGGTCAACTGCCAAAGCACCTCCTGCTTCAACTTTTGTCGCATCAGCTGCTTCCATAATTAAGGAATCCATCATACGCATTTCTTCTTTTAAAACTCCAACCGCATTTTCTAGCGATGCTCCTCTTAAAGAATTCGAACAGATTAATTCAGCAAACCCACCCGTTTTATGAGCACTTGTCATCTTAATAGGTCGCATTTCATATAATTTTACTTGATATCCTCTTTTAGCAAGCTGATAACACGCTTCGCTTCCAGCCAGCCCTGCACCAATCACTGTTACTACTTGTTTCATACTACTTCTCTTTTCTTTTTTATATTTACTAATATTATACCAAAAATAACCGTTTTTGTCTAACAAAAAAAGATATCTATAATAAAATACCCGACTTCAAGAAAAATCGAGTATTTTAATTATCCAATATTAATCTTTTAAATCAATACCTAATTCCATACCTTCATACATGTAATCATTCCATTTGAAATTCTTATAAGTATTTACATGATATCGATGCATTTCTTCAACTAATAAACAGAATTTACCAACTGTTTGATGTTTAGGGAATACATCAAAATATTCACCTTGAAGATAAAAATTAAAGAAACTTGAATCTACTTCAGTTATTAAAGTATATAGGTTTTTGTAATTAATACTAAATTCATAAGGTTCATTATTTCTTGTACCTTTATAGTGTAAACCTTGATGATCAACTCTAATTTTACCTTCACCAACGATGAAACTTGTTTTATTATTACCTACAAGTTTGTATTCATCTAAGTTACCAATTTGACATTCATCTTCAAAATAATAATCAGGGTTTTCACGAATTTCTTTAATAATATCCATACGTTCTTGTTCAACCCAATCAAATGGTGATGCGGGAATAACAGCATTTTCAAACGGATGGAATGCATAGTAATCATCCATTGTTGCGCCATTACCACAAGTAGAACACTCAATTTTATCTCCAACACCCTTCATAGTAAATTCTTTACCACACTTAGGACATTTATAACAGAAATCTTCTAAACGGTGACAAATTCTACCACGAGTTTTCCATTTAATTTTCTTTTCCGCATTCCAAGCATATTCATTACGACGGAATTTTTCATTGATAATATCATCCATTTCTTCAACAGATAACTTTTCAACATCTTCTTTAGTAAATAATAATGACATTGTTGCGTGAGTCTCTCCAAAACGTTCATCTAAACAAACTTTAGTGTTTTGTAAATATTGTCCTTCAAGATAACATAAATATACTGGAACTTTAAAATGCTTAAACATCTTACTTGTTCCTGGAACAATTGGTTTATTTCCTCCATAGTCACTAGCAAGCCCTTCTGGAGCAAAAGTCACACATCCACCTTTTTTGATAACTTTAGAAGTTGCAGCAATAGTTAACTTATCTGGAGAATAGTTTTTCTTAGGAATAACTCGGTTTAAACCAAAAATAAATGAAAACTTTTTACGATAAAATTCAGAGCATCCAGCAATCATATTCGTAATTCTTGGATATGTTGCACCACAAACATACATATGATCAATTCTTGATAAGTGATTAAAAATTACAAAACATGGACCATCACAATCATTAACGTCATCAATGATGTGAAATTTAGGTTTATATTTACGTCCAATAATATCAACCATAACTGTTTTATATATCCAAGCAATTATTCTTGGAGCCGGTTTATATTTTCTTTTAGCAAGTTTTTTTGAAATAGGTAATTTTTTTGACATAACTTTCTCTCTTCCATAATAGTATGCTAAATTATAACATTTTTTAAACAAAAATTCAAATATATTATTTAAAAATAAAAACCAAAGTCTGATTGTTTTGTGATATATTCAAAATAGTAGTTTTATGAAATTTACAAAATAACCATTCTTATGTTATTATATCAACATAAGGAGGTCAATTTTATGAAAGGAATTAAACTGACTGTGAACGAACAATTTAAATATG
>JAFTPH010000029.1 GCA_017463365.1 Bacilli bacterium | reverse complement strand
TATAATTTTGTGTGGTAAAAGCAGCTCCCTTTCGGAAGCTGCTTATTTACATTTATGACCCCAATCTTCTTTATAGGTGTTAAAACCCCAAAGAAAGTTATAGGTGTTTTTCTATAAACCCCAATCTAAATTATAGGGCCAATAAAAAAAGCTAAAGCACGATATGATAATGCTCTAGCTAATCATTATTTTCTATTATTATAACATTTTTATGTTTATCATTAGATAATTCTTCTCTTTTTTTATATAACCTATCAACTAATAATCTTTCTATTCTCACAACAGCTAAAAAATTATATATTTTTAAATTAAAGTAAAAACTTGTTCATAGTACGATTAACTACTGACTTTACTTCTTTTTATAGTATAGTAGGAGTTATCATTATTTGCTGAGTAATCATTTATCCAATTTCTTTTTTTATACAATTCAAGAATTTTTTTATTTTGTTGGTTATATTGAATCTTCGGACGTTTAGAAGGATCCAAAGCTGTGGCTAGGTCAGTTCTATTTAGAATAAAAGCAAACTTTTTAGCTTGTTCAGCAGAAACAGCCTCAAGAAGAGTTATAAACAATTCAATTTTTTTATTTTCATCAATCTTATCGCAAGACAACAATTCTTTAGAAAACAATTCCGAAAGATTAGGCGAACATTCCAAGACACGATTATAATTTTTAACAGATAATTCAAATATAATTGTTTTTATCTCATTTGAATAAGAATCATATACTTTTAACAAATGTGGTAAATCTTCTAGAACAAAGTGATTTTTTAAAATAACGGATAAAACCTTATCTGAATAATTCTTACTAACAACGCTAATTTTTTCATTTGTAAATTCTAAAAGTGTTATCTTGTACTCATCCTCTATATTCCAAGACAGTATCTCGACAAGTTCATCATAATCAAATACATCCGCACTCATCATATCGACATACTCGGAAATATTTCGCTTTATAAAACTGAACAAAACAGTTTCATAATTATTTCTAATTGATGTCAAACACCCCTTTGTCATTTTAATTATTTGATTATCAATTAAAACGTTCATTTTGGAAATAGGTACATCATTAAGATTAAATGTTGATTTATACACAAGATTACAAGAGGAAAGAATTTGTCCATATTTGCTATCATCAAGATCATAACATTCTATTGTTGCATTAAAAATATTATGTTTAAACTGCTCATCAGTCTCAATAGATATATTAGATATATCGATAATTCCGTTATATCTATTAATATAATCAACTAACAACGTGGTAAGTTCTTTGTATTCCAAAAAACAATAACATAAATTGTTTTCACTAAAAGACAATTTCTCTTGTTCAAGTAATACATTCCACAATTCATGATTAGTAACTTGTGAAATATCTGAAACAACATTTGATAACAATGTAATGTAAAATTTTTTAATTTCATAAGTTATAAATTCATCATTAAGTACATTGATAATAGTTGCCTCGTCATCTTCAATTTTTCCGTCACATTCATCGAAAATCATTTCAAAATATTCTATAATATTTGCTTTTACATAATTATACATCGGAGAGTCAATTATTGACAATAATACTTCATAATTTTTGTTCCTTACAGCTGCCTCATCTTGAATTCCATGAATATGATTCAACATATTTTTGATATTTTCGTATGTCAAGCAATACATAGATTTTTCATATACTAATTTGTAGATATTAATTTCAGAGACATCATAATTTATAGATTTAAATTTCACATTAATAAGTTCAAAGGAACTAATCAGACGATCTGGATCAAAATCGTTCAAATTCAAATAATCATTTGTTTTCGAGACAAATTCTGTCAAACAATTATTAATATTCGCTAATTCAATAGCATTATCATCACAATGCAACAAAATATTTAATGAAATCTCTCGAATTTGATTATAAGGCATACTTGATTCAGATATTACGTCAAAGAAGAATTCAGGCCAATATCTTATAATCTTATCAATGAAGTTTTTGATATTTCGATTAGTGAAAAATTGACTAAGAAAATCAAATTTTCTTCTTTTTTTCAACTGTACAATGAAATATTCCACATATTCATGGTTATTATTTAAAATATGATCAAACAAATCAAAGTTCAGAGTTTCAGGTTCTTCAAAATCCGCTATATTTAGATATGACAAAATCAATGCGGGATTTTTTAACGAATAAGAATATTCTTTAGATTGCTTATCTCTAATACTGCGAATAAATATTTTATCTATGAGACTCAAATTATTGGGATAAAAATATGTCATATAATCAGCGTAGGTTTCGTCAATATATCCCTCTCCAACTAAATATTTCAACAGGGGAAAATAATCATTACCCCTAATTTCTTTATATTCATTTTTATCTCCTACTTCATTAACTGTAGGTGTGCGAAATATTTTATTTCTATTTTCTCTATTTATGATATCTTTAAGTTGACGAGAACCTAATTTTGCCAATTGAAGTTCAAGGTCAATAAGTTCATTTTCAATTAAAGGAAGTCGACCGCCAAGTTTATTCTGTATAGCATTTTTACGTACAGGATAGACATTTTCGCACCATTCATTATATTCTCGCATTTTTCTACTTCTCTCATTATATGAAGGTACATTCGCACTTTGTTCCATATTTTTCTTTATAATGTCCAACTCCTTGATATCAACAAGCTGTTCATTTTTGCAGTCATCTATTTCTTTTTTCTTATTTTCAATAAGAATCACTATATTTTCTCTCTCAGATAATATAAATTCATCTTTGTGTTCAAAAAGAGATTTTACATATCCTTGTCCATTATGTAAATCACTAAAATCTCGTGGAAAAAGATTTTTATAGGTTATCATAGCAAACATTTTGTTGTAATTCAATTCTATTGTATTCAAGCGATGATAGTATACCAAAAATTCATTACAAATATTCTTTAACAAACGCATATCATCTATATATAGTGAAATATCTTGTAAGAATTTTTTTTCAAACTTTTCTGTTAAATTATTCTTATCCAGGTGTTCTATAAACTGATTATAAGAGTTTGTTCCATCAACAACAGGAACAATAGGAATAATATAATCAAAAAACTTAGTTCTATCTTTAGAAACAAAAACATCATCACGAAGTAAATAGAAGAAACGAAGAATTTTTTTATTTTCAACAAATTTTTCATCTTTTTTAAGATTCTGCGGTGTGTTTTTCTTTGCTAATTGAATATTTACTAGAGTATTTATTTCTCTAAGTCTTTCAAAAATATGATCGATTTTAAAGCGATCCATATCTTCAAAGACAATTACATCAGTTTGCGAATTTTCAAAAAGATATAAAACTTCATTGAGATATTTGTCAAAGAAAGAATCATCTTGGTTTTCAAAAATTTCTATTTCGTTTCCTTGAACATTTAATCGTTTAAATAAATTTTTATTCTTTTGAAGTTTTATCACTGAATAAACAAATACATACGCTATCATCAAAATAATAACACCTGCCAACAAGAGAGCGTATCTATTCAAAGTGAAATTTAATACTTTACCTACTAGCCAATCCGATGAAAAAAGTTTTACAAACTCTTCCCACTCATCAAAAAAACACAAAAATCCTATACACATTAGCATAGTCAAGTATAAAAAAGTACTTTTGACTATTTCCCTTTTGTTTATATTTTTCTTTACTTTGAAGTTTGTTTGAGGAATATTATCCGAAGATATTTGATGTATAAGTTGATTAAGAATTTTACCTTCAAGAACCGACTCAGAAACTCCTTCTTCACCTTTATCTTCCTCATCATCCTTTATCTTTTTCTCAGAATTAAAGTGTGCAAGGGATATGTGAATATATTTTTTGTCAGGGTGTTTTTTCTTGTAAGATGCCAAAACACTGCTTTTTCCCGCTCCATATGCGCCAGAAATTGCTACATTTCTAATATCATCAGACTCAAATACATAATCCAAAGCTTCTTCATAAACGTCTATATTAAGATCATCTTTTAAGGTTAATTTCTCAAATTGATATTTTTTGCTCAACTACAATTCCTCCTTTTTGTTTTATAAAACATAAAAACTATCAATAAAATTCTAGATTATATTCACACATTCAATTGGTTTTTATTAATATTTACTATATTCTATAACTTACTTATGAATTTCAATATACTATTAATTATTATTATCTTTTTTATACCACTTTGGTATATATCTTTTCATATCATCATACCAATCTAATATTTCATTTGATTGATTTATCATTATATTTACTTCTCCTTCACCATATGGTATTGCCCATGGTAATGAAGATAATGAATTAACACTCATATATAGTGCAAGTAAATTCCAAAATTCATCTGGAATTTTTTTATTAAAATATCCGTCTACAATTCCAGTTGCAAACTCATGAGATACTTGAATACTCCATACAAGTCTATTAAATTCTTCCCACGGATCTCCATAGTCATCTCTATCAAAATCAATTACTACTAGTTCGTTATTTTTATTAATCATCATATTACCAATATGGTAATCTCCATGTTGGAAAGTATTAGGTCTATCTTTTAATAGATATCTATTATTATTAATGTATTCAATAAATAAATCGCCTTTTTCGTATTTTAAAGGACATTCCTCATACATTTTAAGTTTTCTATCTATCTTTTTATTAAATCTTTCTTCCCAATTTATTGCATCAAGTGGTGCATTAACCATATGAATTTTCTTAAGTTCAATTCCCGCAAGTATCCCATATTTATATTGGTCTTCTTTTGTAAGGGTAGGAATATAATCTCTTGCGTCAACGCCATCAATCCATGATTGTATTGAATATACTCCTTCATCACAAATACCAAATTCAATAGGTTTGCACATATTAACACTTAAGTTTATTAATTCATTCATATAGTTAAATTCATTAAGTTTTATTTGATATTTATCCATTGATGAAATTCTAAGTAAATATTTATTATTGTTTTTATCATAAACACAATATTTTGTATCTAATGAGAAACCTTTATTTATTTTATCTTTCTTTATAATGTTAGAATAAATATCATTATAAGGTGGATTATTAATTAATAAATTTAATATACAAGCTTCTCTTAGTAAGAACTTATTATTATATTCTTTACCTAAATTAGTATCTACATTATAAGCTACTACTGGATCAACCCATTCAAGTACATATTGTAAATCTTTTTCTCTATCTGATAATTCTTGTAAAGTCACTTCATCTTCTACTTCAGCAAAATAATAATATGAGATTTGTTCAAAAGCATCATCATTAAATATTGACTTTCTTATTTCATGAATAAATCCACATTCTTTAATTGAACTTGGTTTAATAATAAGACCAGTTTCTTCTTTCGTTTCTCTTATTAAGGTATCAATATGAGATTCTCCAAGCTCAATTCCACCACCAGGGAATTTGTAATGATTTTCTTTTAAACTTTTAACAAGTGCTATTTTATTATTCTTTACTATAATTGCTCTTACAGCTTCACGAATAATACCACTTCTTTGTTTATAGTTTTTCTCATCAAACAATGCTATAAGTTTCATATGACACCTCCTTGTATAATAATTTTATATTTTCACATTTTTTAAAATCGAGACTTTATATACTCAGCTAAAGCTGTATATTCTCTTTTATATAAACCAACTTTAAAATCACCTGAACCACAACAAGGATCATATTCGAATGATTTAAACACATTTAGACATTCATTCAAATTAATCCACTTTGCTGTCATACCTTCTTGCATTTCTTCTTGAGATAAATTAACACTACCATTACCAATAATATAACAAGTATAATAATGATTAATCCATAAAGTATCACCATAATATTCATTTATAGTAACTATCTTTTCTTTTACTTCAATTATATATCCTGTTTCTTCTTCTATCTCACGTATTAAACATTGTTCATATGTTTCCCCTGATTCAAGACCACCACCAGGTATCATTAATTGATCTGTTTTAGTTTCATAAGAAATTAATATATTGTCATCTTTTACTATAATGGCTCTACAAGCTTCTCTTACTTTAGAAGGATTTTCATTATAATATTTACCATAAATATCAATAGTTTTCATAGTATTATCACCTCTGCTTATATAGACATTACACTTATATTATACTACATTTTATAATATTTTTCTACAATCTATATCTATAGTTAATTAATTTCGTTGTGCAATCAGATTGCTTTTGTCTTATTCTCTTAGTGTTTGAAAGCTAATTTGTCTCTTTTCTATTTTCACTTCAAATCGAGACTTATTGTCTTTCAAACATCTATTTTTAGCCCTTTTTTTGTACTTTTTTAGTTGTTTTTATAACATTTTAATACTTTTCAAATAAATCACTAAAAACATCAAACGAGACTATAAGAACTAGGACCCTGACATAACACCACAACTTTTTAAAACATCCTATATATAACCCAAAAACACCCCTAAGGGTGTTTTTTATATTACTATCTTAATTAATAATTTTATTATACACCCTTCACTCATAATACCCCTATACACACCCTTTGCACACCTTCAAACTAATTATATCATTATTTTATCAAAAATGTATTTGTTTATGTAATTTTAAAAGGATTTTTGATGATTTTTCGAAATCTAAATATGCTTATAGATTAAGAGTTGGAATTTCTTCCAGCAAATTAATCTACTAACTTTTTTTATAATATTTGTTTTGTAATTTATCGAATTCTTTTGATTTCTCTTTTGTTAAATATAGTATATATACAAATTTATTATTTTGTTTTTTAGATAAACTTAAATATTCATTTATATCGTTACTTTCAAAATTATAATTTTCTTTAAAATTTATAACAACTACTTTTTTATTTTTGTAGTTAACTTGTATCATTTCTTTAATAGCATTCCATCCATAATGCTTCTTTTTGTATCTAATTAATATTCTAAATCCACCTGTTCCAAAGTACACTCTACCATTAAAAGTAATAGTATAAAATAAATATGCTAATGCTATAGTTATAGTAGGAAAATATAACCATTTACTAATACCTATTGCAGCAAATGATCCAATTATCAGTAATACGCTTATAAATATATTCAACATATGTTTCCCTTTAAATAATGTAACTTCATTTAAATATCCAAGATTATAATCAAAACCAAATTTTCCCGAAAAAGAAAGTTCTAACATTATATTAATTAATAAAAGGGTATATGCTATATAAAAATATATCGTAGCTCTTAGTTTATTTTGTTCATTTTGTGCCTCAATGTACTCCTTTTTAGTAACTAGTACATTACCTTCATGCTCAATTCCTACAACATACTTCATATTGGCTTCTTCATAAAATTCAATGGTAACTATATTCCCAACAGATAACGTATCCTTTAACTCATCATGGTTTGTTGCCCATCTAACTCCATATGTTATTATATATGTCTCATTATCTATTTTAATATGCATTGGCGAACGGCCTCTTCCCGTACCACCTTTATCAAATAAAGAAATTTCTCCACTAATTGTTTTAGTTGGTCCATCATAAACATCAATAAATAGAAAAACAAAACCAAGAATTATTGTTAAAAGTATAAGTATAGCTAGTGGGAGGTTAAATTTAATGATCTTTTTTTTCATATCAATCTACTCCTTAAAAATAAACAATTAATTATTTTAGTTAGAAAATAATTGTAAAAAATTTTAACATAATATCATCAACTTATTTTTTTCTATCAATCAAAATGTCTAATCCTTTTTTAACACAATTATCAAAAGAATCATTAATTTCTTGATATTCTACAACAACATTATTTAATTGTATATTTTTATATTTTACTTTCCCTATTATAACAATTGATGAATGTTGTTCTTTATATTCAAAAATAATAACATGACTACCATCTTTTTTGTAAAATGTTAAATGATTATCGATATGATAATACTCTTCTGGATTATACATTTTAGAATATTTTTTTAATAAATTATTCCAATAATCATTATATATTTCATTATATTTTTCTAATTTTTTATTCACAAACTTTATTAATATATAAAGCACTACACTAAACACTATAATTGTTATTAGAATTAAAACTATTTTAGCTGTTGTATTAGTTACTAAATAATCTATAACAAGTGGTAATCCAATAAATAACAATGGTATTAATATATATATAACTTCTTTACCCTTTGCTTTAAGTAATATACAAAAACCATATAAACCTATTGTAATACCAAGTAATATGCTAGTTGTAGCCAATTCTAAAGAAATTAAATCAAAGTAAAATACTCCCCCAATTGTCATACCTAAACATAAAAGTTCGCATAAAATAAATAAAATTAACTCCAGTTTTTTAGGCCATGAATTAATTGCTTTTGTTCTATATTCATAACCAGTATATATATCTTCTGCAAGATTGTATTTCATTCTTATTACATCATTTTGTTCTTTTAATTGTTTTTTATGTTTTTTTCTTGCTTCTTTATTTAGTTTTTTCATTTTTTTATTATGTCTTTTATTTCTCCATAAATTCTTTGAATCGAAGGAAATACCAGTTTCTATATATACCATAACTCTAGCATAGTATTTTTCTTTATCTATTAATCCTTCTATCGCATCATCAAAATAAGCACCTATTAAATAGAAATCTTTCCAATAATCTGTCATTCCTTTTTCTGTTGAAGATACAAATCTTTCTAATGAAATTATTGCTTTATCCAAAGATATTTCATTTTTATCTAATTTTTCTTTAATAAATAATCTCAATCTATCACAAAGAATTTGATCATTAACTTGATTATCACCTATATAATTATGTAAACAAGATATAACTTCGTAAATATTACTTTGGTTATATACTAAATCTAAATTTATACCTTCTAATGTTACATTATTATTTAATATATTTTCTATCCAGTCTTCTACTTCTTTTTCAAATCCTGTTTCCGCAAGTAATTTATAAAAATAAGCTTCTTCATATGCTAACATATTAATGATCACCTCCTTGTATTTCTAAAAACAACTAAATATGCTATTATAACATTTGTTATATAATAATATTTTATCACAATACAAATTATTTGTAAATATCCGTGCATAACTATTTTTTGACACTTTTTAAGTATCCAAAGGCTATTTCCTAGATATATTTACATTAATAAATGTCGGGATTTTATCCCGACATTTTACTATACTATTCTAACATATTCTTCACAATCTTAATGTATTCTTGATGGCCTGAAATTACTAATCTTGATCTTTTTAAATATTTTAATTCTTTATGAAGTTTTAATAATTCTTTACAACATTTTCGTTTGTTTTTAATTCTATTTACTTCTTCATAATCTGAAAAGGGAATTAACAAAGATGTTTTTTGGTAATATAACTTTATATATCTTAATGTTCTATGGTTGCTATATTTACTTTTTTGATCATGAATTATTCTTACTCTACGAGGTTTTTCAGTCATAATCTCATATTGTTTATGTTCAATATCTTTTTTCATATTTAGATATTTAATAACATAGTTAAATCCATATATCGTACAACCTGCTGTAAAACCTACAAATAATAATGCACAAAAAATACAAACAAAATATCCAAGTTGATTATTACTCATAAATTCTTTATCTTGAAGCCCACTATATAAGATAGCTACCGAAGCAATAAATAAAAATATACCAAGTATTGCACAAATATATCCCTCACGCTTTAAATAATCAGTCGAGTCCTTTAATTTAAAAATCAATCTACCATTAAAAATATTATCAACAACATTATTTTCAATATATATATCTATTTCTTTATTCGTTGTTTTTATTACTTCGATAAATTCATCAAAAAAATCTTCGACACTTATATAATTATTTATTTTAAAACTAGATGTTCTTTTTTTCTCAAGTTCTTTATTTGCTTTAGTACCATCATATTTAGCAGGAGAATCAATAACATATACCACGCAATCATCTTTTATATATGCTTCGACATCAAAACTATTATATTTATAATACAAATGGATTTTATCTAAACCAATAATCTCAATATCTAATGAACTAATACCCTTTACTTTTTCTTTTTTAATCAATTCTTTAAGCAAATCATCAGCTTGTTTTTGATATGCCAATATATATAATTCATCATATATCGTTTTACTAGTTTTTTCTAAAACACTTTTATATCTTGCTTGTTTCTTTTTTAAAAACTTATCAGCATATATATCTAACCAAATAGATAAAACAATCATTCCTACATAAAATAATAATATTATACTAGCAACAATTAATCTTGCTACATCCTTTACTAAAATACTATATATAACTAACCCTAATAAACATAGAAGGCAAAATACCTGTAATAATATATCTTTTGTTATTTTCATTTATATCACCTTAAATAAAATAAATATATGCGTGAGTATATCACGTTTTTGTATACAATATCAAGCATTTAAATCACATTTTTGTATACATAAGTGAATCAAAATATATATTTTAGTTATTAAATTCTTCTTTTAAATACTCTTCTAACTCTTCGATTGAATGAAATACTGTTCCGTTATTATCATTCAAATAATTCATTATTACTACACTGATTAATCCTATACTTGTTTTTCTAATACCCCAGAAATAATAATGGTTATCATCTTCAAATAATTTTGGATATGTTATTGGTATACCATACTCAATACAAAGTTCATGGAGTCTTCTTTTTTCTCCTTCTTTTAAAAATAAACCACATAATTTTTCAAGTTTCTTCATTGACATTTTAATTTCCTCCTTTATGCCTAAACTCATAAAGAAAAAGCTCCCATCGTTATGATGGGAGTAATGTTCTTATTAAATATTCCCCCATCATTCAAGCTTTAGCACCTTGTCCAAATGGATAGGTTGCTGACAGGTCATAGGGCTTGTCCCTCGCTGTTCTCTTTATGGTAATTATATTATTACATATTCACATATTTTTGTCAAGAGATCAATTTCTTAATCTTTTAAAATAAACTTCAAATCATCCAATGTTAATTTTGTTATATTTGAATCATCATTAGAAATGAGTTTATCAATCAAATCTTTTTTGAGGTTTTGAAGTTCAATAACTCGTTTTTCAATACTATCTTCACATATTAATTTAATAACTTCAACATTTCTTGTTTGACCAATACGATATGTTCTATCTGTTGCTTGTTCTTCAACCGCTTGATTCCACCATGGATCTAAATGAATCACCGTATCTGCTCCAATTAGATTTAATCCCGTTCCACCGGCTTTTAGTGAAATTAAAAATACTTTTATATCTTCATCCGCATTAAATTCATTAGTATATTTAATGCGATCCACCGCTTTTGTATCACCTGTCAAATAGAAATGTTTAATTTTTTTAGAATCCAACATATTTTTAACAATATCTAAAGCTTTCACAAATTGTGAGAATATTAAAATTCTATGACCATCTTTTATATATTCCGTTACAATTTTATCTAATTCTTCCATTTTAGCAGAAGTTTGATGATAATTATCAACAAATAATGATGGATCAATACATATTTGTCTAAGTTTTGTTAGATGAGCTAAAACATCAAATGATTTACCTCCATTTGATAGGATATTATTGGCTTCTAACCTATACGCATCATAAATTTTTTGTTGTTCATCTTTCATTGGAACAGTAATTATTTGTTCGTATTTATTTGGTAGATCTTTTAAAACACTCTTTTTTGTTCTTCTTAAAATAAACGGAGCAATTCGCTTTGAAACTTTATCAACAAATTCACTATTGTTATTATAAAGTGATTTAAACGTTGACAACTCTTCAAAATATTCTGGCATAATGAAATCAAAAATACTCCATAAATCAATAATATTATTTTCAATAGGCGTTCCCGTTAACGCAAAGCGATTAATCGCTTTAATATTCTTTACTGCCATACTCTTGCTAGCATGAACATTTTTAATAACTTGAGCCTCATCCAAAATTAAGAAATTAAACTCTCCATTATATAACTCTAAATCATTTCTTAATGAATCGTAAGAAGTTAAGTAAATTGTATTTGTTTTATAATCAATATTATTAATTATTCGCTCTCTAACATTAGCAGAACCATATATTTCTACTACATCCGCATCTGTATCAAATTTTTGGAATTCATTTTTCCAGTTGAAAATTAATGTTTTAGGACATATAATTAAAGATGGTTTATTTACTTTGTTAGCTTTTATTAAAGCAATCATTTGTATTGTCTTACCAAGTCCCATATCATCTGCTAAAATACCCCCTAAATGATATTTAGTTAAAATACTTAACCATTTAAATCCCTCAATTTGATATTCTCTTAAAGTAGCATTAAGCACTGGTAAATCAACTTCATAGTTTTTAAAGTTAGCAATCTCATTAATCATCTTAGTTAAATATTCATCGAGTTTACAGTTATTTAAACTTGCATATGCATTAATAGATTGATAAATAGGGATTTGTTTAGGTTTTAGAACATTCTTTTTATCTAATTTCAAAGTATTGACTGATTCGAAAAACTCTTCTGCTTCTTCGTTATCAAGTCTTACAATTCGATCTCCTTTTAACAACACAAATTTCTTTTTTAATTTTAATGCTTTTAATATTTCATATAGTTCTTCATCACTATATTTACTTTCCTCAACAAAAGCCTCCATGATTGTACTATTATTGTTAATAATAATCGTATGTTTATCAAATGCCTCAATTTTTTTATTCATAATTGAATCAGATAAGTAAACACTACATAATTTTTTTAGTTCTGTAAAATCCATTGATAAGAAATTTAAAATCTTATTAGAATCAACTAATTCATTATCTATAAATCCTAAATTAGATAGATAATTAAGATATTTATTATATTTCAAATAATCTTTCTCTTTAATATTATTTTCAAATACTAAATTATTTTCATCATCATATAATTCATTTTTAACTGTAATCTTTTTGTTATTATAATCAAAATGAGCTTTTATTTTAATATCTTTTATTTTGAATTTATCTTTTACTTTTTCATCAATCTTAATAATATGACTAAAACGTTCATATACTTCATCTTTAAAAACTTGCAAGTTATTTTTGATACTTGTGTCATTATAAGGATTCATAAAATTAATTAGTCCTACATCATTCCAACTTTCAGCTAAAACATCAATTACTCTTTCTTGATAGTTCAAATAAAAACACTTATCATATAAGTAAAGCAGTAATGCTCCTTTATAATTATCATGAATCTTATATTCACTATCTATTTCTATTTTATACTCTTGTTTATCTAATCTAACTAAATATTCTATATCGTTAAACTTAATTTTTAATCCTTTTAATTCTAACAATAATCTTAAAAATTCATTATCACTTAGATTCATTTCTTTGCCATTACAATTATAAGAGGCATATGATAAAGCAAGTAATAAAGGTTTATGATAAATAGGATTAAAATTATCAATTATATGAGAAAAAGCTAGACCTTTACCGTATTCTGCGAATTTACCATGTAAAACATTATCAACAAAATTATTTATATTTTTAACAATATACTTTTTCTCTTTTCCAACTCTAAAAGATAAAGTATAGTAATTTTTACTTTTTTTATCAAAATTAAACTCTACATCCATTAACCGATCTTGTGATAAAACAATTGGTTCTGAAACTAACATATTAGTAAATTTACTAATATCTTTTTTAAACATATTATCAAATAATTTTTGTCTTTTTATTTTAGTTTGTTGTTTTTTTTGTTCTAATAAATTTGTATATTCTGTACCATATGTAAGTATAATACCTTCATCTAACATGTCATTAATCTTATTTATGTTAAATGGAGGAAATAATCCAGTTTCATATTTACCATTAAATACTTCTTCATGCAACCAAATAACATTATTATTACCAATATATAATTTTTTCTCTACAATTAAGTCCTCCTTTGTTTCTATAAAGTCGTATTTAAAATCAAAATGTTCCATCAATAATTTAACATCTATACTTTCTTCATCTATGAATAATTCAGTTTTATTATTAAGATATAATTGTAAATACTTTGATGAATCAGCTTCTATTGTTTTCATTACTTTTTTCAACAATAATTTAGGATAAAACATATAATTACTAACCAAAGCTTGAATCGTTTTCTTTTTATTTATTTTAATAAAATCACTATAATTAGCACATAAGTATTCAATATTGTTTTTGTTATAATTTTTCATTATAACTTCTAAAAGTTGTTCTTTGCTAAATATTTTTTCTAATGAGTTTATAGAAAGATTTCTTAAATCAATATTATCAATAATTTTATTAAATTGTTCTATAGTTAAATTATCCTTTAATAATTCAAGTATTTCATCAGTTATTGGAAATTTATAAAAAAGCCCAGGAATCATATCGAATAAATCATATTTTTCTAAAATATCACTTTTTACGATAAATGTGATTAATTTATCAAAATATTCAGTATTCATCTCTATTAATAAATTTTCAAAATCTTCTTTAACAATAAATTGTTTATATGTTAAATCTGTATTTTTAGCATACCAATAACGATAGCTATTAAGTTCGTTTTTAATTCGATCACAAAGGCGACGATAAACATTTTTTAATGCTGAAGAATTAGTTACTTTTTCACAATAGAAATGGGTATCTCGTTTAGTTCTTTGATAAAGAAGCGGAATTGATAAAGCAAATTCTAAAATTTCTTCATTGTCTTTCGCATATAATTCTAAACCATATAAATATTTATGTAGATCATCTTTATAATTTTCTTTAAAATCAAGATATGCCTTATAATAATCTAAAAATGATGTATAATCATAAGAAAAGTTAATTTCTTCTAACTCTTTCATATCAACCCCAAGTTGAACAAATGTTTCATTTCTGATTAATTTTTTTAATTGGTAATTGGCTTCAAGAAGAGTTGCGAGAAGATGTTTACATGGACCTTTAACTGGACAACTACAATCAAAATTCTTAATTCTATTATTTTCGAATTCTATTACAACCTCATAATCCCAACTACCTCTTACAGTTGAAATTACAGAATTTTCCCCATAGTTTACCTTTAAAACTTTTTTTCTGTTAAAGTAATCTCTACCTTTTTTTAACAAATATTTATCATTAGAATAGTTATTCTCGTTTAAAATATAAGAAACCATTGATTTATCCAATTTTATCAAAAATTCCTCATTACCGGTAATAGATTTATAGATTTTCTTTAAACCATGGTTAATAAATTCCACATTATAAAATCCATTAGAAATTTCTCGAACAATACCTAATCCAAAATTATTTTTATGGAATACATAATCATTTACTTCTATCATATTTTCTTACCTCATATATCATATATAGTAAGTATATCATATTTTTGTATACAAAGGGAATTTTTTATCAAAAAATATACTTTAAACTTAATATTAATTATCATTGTATCCATATTTTCTTGTTTGAAAAACTGTTTTCCAATAACTTTCTCTTTGTAAAACATATTTGTCATCCACTTTTGAATTAAAATTTTCTATTATAGTATATTGAAAATTTTGTTTTACATATTCTATACCAAGTTTTGAAACTAATTCTTTTAATTTTACATTTCCCCCATGGCCATTTTGAATATAACTGGTCCAACGAGATAGTAACATTCCTTGGTCAGAGGTGGCTGAACCAATATATAATTTACCAGAATTTTTATCAGTTATAACATATACTGCTTTTTGATTTGCTAATGCATTACAGTAGCTAGGATAGTTCCCTAGAATAACTGTCTCTAATTGGCTATATGATAAACACACATTATCATATCCTGGAAAATCAAAACCTGTATATACTGATGGCAAAATTTCTTTTACTTCTAATTTATCAATAAACCCTTCCGCATTACGAAACATTTGCTGAGAGTTGTTTTCATAATAAATTATTACTCTTCCATATAAATCACTATATTGTTCTAACGTTTTATATTCTACTTGAACGCCACCAGTCTTGTTTTCTTCAGAATATATTAGTTTATCTAATACTTTTGTTATTATACCTACTGTAAATAATAGCCAACAATTGTTACTCATTTTTACAAGACCTATTGAAATTTGACCTTCCTTATATTTTTTATTATTCCAATAATTCCATAGTAATAACGTTTGTGGGTTTTTCTTATATTCTTCTATAGGATTAGTTTCACCATTATATGTATTTAATCTTATTTTAGTATTTTTTAATTCTTCTTCATTTAATCCTAACAAATCATTTAATTTTAACTTTCCGTTCATTTTATACACCTTTTTTCTAGCATTAATAAAGACAGTTTTTTTATTTTATATATACACATAATAAGAATTTCTTATTTTAGCGATTTCTCTTACTATTTTCTTATTACATTCTTCTATATCGAAAGAATTAAAATCTATCATTGTAAATCTGCCTCTTTTTATAAATAATAAAGGATATTCTAAAGGTTTACCATCTAAATAATCCTCTAAAACAAACTTAGCATCTTCTACAATACCATATCCAACCCCATCTATTACTCTTGGTATTTGATATATTTTTTTCATTTCTACTTCTTCTAAAATTTCAATAACAAATTCATATTCTTCTCCAAAATCATAGATCATCATAAATTTATTATTTCTCATGCTAAGATTATCTAGAGTAACCATCCATGTATCAATACTATCATTAGGGTACCCCATTTCTCTTGCTTGTTCTAAACTAATATTGCATTCATATGTATTAATATCATCTTCAAATTTATACATATGATAAGCTAATGTATTAAAGATAGATAAAATCGAAAATGCAAGCTCATCTAAATCCTTATCATATTTAAATAAGATAGTTCTATTTAGTCTGTCTTCGTAATCTTTTAATGCTATTTTTAATTTATAATATTTCATAATCCAACTCCCACATATATAAATTACAAATGTATTTTATCATATTTGGTTATTTTCTGCAAAACAACTATATTAACTAGTTATCCATTTAACAAAAACAAAAGCAATTAATCCAAATGATAACAAACCTTCTATCGCTTCCCAACTAGCACCATCAAAAAGAAAAGATATTAACATAACTATCCCAATACCAATTATAATCTTACATCCCCCACTTAACCCTGAAACGTAAGTGCCTTTCGAATTATTATTACCTGTTACACTTTTATATTTATGATACTCATTTGGATCATGAATGTTTCTCATAAAACTTATTCTCCCTTTTCATTTTTATCTTCTTTTGTTGGCTGTTTAATAGTGATGCAAGGTTTTAATCATCCACAATCTACATCTTTTTTTGATGTTTCTGCATATTCACCAAGTCGATATTTCTTTCTTATTTCCTTTGGAAAATATCCCGCAGGTTCTGAATATTTAACTTTCTTATTTGTCATTTTCTATTTTCCACCCTTTTTATTTTTAAACATAATTCACAATCCTATCTCTATTATTAAGCTTCTTTTACTAACTTTACTAAAACATAAATTATAATACATATTATAAGCATAATTCACAATCCTATCTTATAAAGTTTTTTTACACTTATATTATAACAAATAACGTGTACCAAAAAAGGTACACGTTATCTATTTTTATATTTTTTTAATCAATAAACTCCAAAGCATCATTAAAATACTTATTCCAAAATGATTCATGATGAATACCCTCTAAATCATGAACATATTTTAGATTTTTACCAAATCCTTTATCTAACATTAATTCATATGTATATTTAGTAAGTGATACAAATTGATGTTCATATTCTAAGTTACCTACTAATAAATAGAATTTATTAGTATTAAGTTTTAATTTTTTTAATTCTTCTTTGACATGATCTTCTTGATATAAACAGAAAGCTGGAGAAAAACAAATACTATTTTTAAATACATTTGGATATTTCATGCCTAAATAATAAGCAAAAAGTCCACCCATTGAAGATCCACAAATCGTATTAACATTATTTGTTCTATAAAGTTTATCAATAGTTGGTATTAATTTCGATACTATAAAACTTCCTAGAATAGCACCATACGCAGGAAATGAATTTGGTAAATCATCGATAGAAGTTAAATTCTCACCAAATGGTGCCATTTCTTGACATCTTACATCACCATCAATTGATGAATCAATTCCTACCACAATATATGTTTGTTTATGATTCTTTGTTCTTTCTTCCATTATTTCATCTACACCCCATTCTCCTGCGAATGAAGTGTATTTATCAAATAAGTTTTTACCATCCATCATATATATAACAGGATAAGTTTTATTTGAGTTTTCATCATAGTCACTAGGTATAAATATTCTAACAAGTCTGTTTTTTTCCACAACTAAACCTTCAATATCTACCTCAGCTGTATATACTGTACCAGTAACAGTATTAGGTGTATTAACATATTTTTGAATATTCTTTAAAACATTTTGGTTCATAAAATACCTCGTATAATATATATTAAAGTCTATCACAATTGTAATCTTTTTTATAAATTCTTAACATATAAATGGTCAATAGAATTACCATAATTAACAATATCTTTTAGATAACTATAACCATATTTTTCATATAACCCTATATGTTCACTAGGTATATATGTTTTATTGAATCCTAGTTCTAACGCATATATATTTATATAGTCAATTAGTTTACCACTTATTCTATTACCGCGATACTCTTCACTTACAAAGATTGTGGAAATCCAGGGATATATTTCTGGTAATGGATAATAATCGGTTTTCATAATTGTTGCCATACCAACAATTTTATTATCGACGATTGCCACAAATGGACTTTCCCATTCTTGGAATTCCCATTCTTTAACCATTTTTATAGTATGTTCTTTTACTTCTAACCATGAAAAGTTTTCCACAAAATCAAGTAATTTTTTTCGTATATCTGAATCTTTTTCAACTTTGATGATTTCGATATTCATTAAATCACCTCTTTATTATGATCCAAATATTCCGTATAATATTCCTATAACGATAAACATAATAAAAATGAAAATAGCGGTTTTTAAGTTTTCAATATGAAACGGACGATTATAACATTTCTTACGCATATGATAAATCATTCTAACTGAGGGACTTTTTATAACAATTCCTGGTTTATCTTTTCGATATAACACCAAACATGTTGGTTCACTACTTGTTTTACTGACAAACCCTAAATCAAACCCAACTAGAGTTACATCACTATAATAACATATTTCATCTTTATACATAAATCGATCACTAAAAAGGATTAACTTTGGTTTTGTAAATAAAGTTATTATAAAATTTAAAACAGAAAATAGTATAAAGGCACCAATTGGGGCTACTAAAAAACCAAGACTCATTTTTAATAAATGCATTAGTTCAGCATCTTTATCAGATAATAAAATACAAATGGGTAAAGCAAAAGCCATAGAAATAAATATTTCAAAGAAAAAAACAATAACCCCTAAAAAATAATTATTCTTTATTTCCATAACTACATTCCTTTAACGCTTTATCAACTTGTCTTTTAAGTCTTTTATAGTTATATTTTAATCTAAACGTTTCTTTATATGTCCCCACAAAAGTTATTTTTTGACTTGTTCCCCCTTTTAAAAATAGAACAAAATCTAAGTATATATGATCACGTAAAACTACATCTATTTTATCAACTATATCTAATGCGTGAATATATGATTTAGATGAAAAATCTTTAAACTTAAATTTAATTAACTTATTTTTATAATCAAATAAGATATATATTCTAGCCTCTTGCCATATCAATAATAACCCAAGACCATATAAAAATAATAATCCAAGAAATACTTTTATTTCAAGTTCATGGCTTATAGTAAGAATTAACATATATGCTACCGCTAAGAAAAGCACTATTGAATAAAAGATTGGAAAAAACAATCTGTATATATAAATCTTCTTTTTCATATGATATCACCAATTATTCATTTTCAATTTTTAATAATTCGATCATTTGTTCTCCATCTAAGATAACAAATACATAACATGTACAAGTATCCATACATTCAAAACAATTATAAGCATTATGATCTACACAATATATTGTACCATTAGAATAATGAATAAAATAAGAGTCTATGTCTGCATATAATTTTGTTACATCACTTTCGTTTGGAATATATAATAAAACAATTTGCTTTTTTTGTTTTAATGTATTTAATACTACTGATTCAACTTCTTCATAGCCATCAGGAATATCAATATCAAAAATATATTCCATATCAGATACCATTTCTTCAGTTTTAATTTTAGATGTATTTTTTACTATACCTAAAATAGTACAGATTAAAAGAATTATAAGTACGATTATTCCTAAATTGATTCCTATTTTATATTGATTCTTAGTAATTATTTTCTTTTGTTTATGATAATAATATATTGTTAGGGCTGGAACAATCATTAATAATATAAGAACCATCACTGAATTTATAATTCCTACATGAAAAAGTCCTGCTACTAATCCTGCTAAAATGATGTTACCAATAATAGTAATATTAATTATTCTTTTTCTTTTAAATTCTTCACTAAGTTTTATATTAAATGCTACTCCATTATAATTGCTGTCGAATTCTACTTCTTCATTGTTTTTGTATTTTAAACATAATTCTTGTAAAAAAGTATAATTTGTTTCTTCTAAAACGATATAATCACATTCTTTAGTTTCAATCATTTTTAGAATACGAGTAAGCATTTCTTTTTGCTTATTAGCATTTTTATGTTTTGCCATTTTCACTTTCGCAGCATATTTTAAAGCTTCTTCCATCTTACCTTTTTCTAAACTAATAACAAACATTACATAAGCACTACTTGAATAATTATCAAGATGGTTTTCTTTAATATATTTTTCTGCTTCAACTAAACCATCTTTTAAACTAATAGCTTGGGCAATAGAAAGCTTACATGCTATTTCATTAGCCGTAAATTTACATTCTTTACTTTTCGCTGTAAGATAAGAGATAATTCGTTGATAATCTTTTTGTTCAGCTAATGGAATAATAACTCGGTTGATTTTTTTAATTTCTGATCTTTTTATTAACAATTCGATAACTAGTATTGCCATAACCCCAATAGAAAAAATACTTGGTTTATTTAGTATTGCTGAAAGAAGTCCTACTAGTATAAATGATATAAATAAGATAATGATTGTCAAAACTGTTTTTTTCATATCTATTTTTCCCTTTTCTTTTTTTCTTTAATTAGTTCTTCTAAAACCTTTTTCTCTTTTGGATATGGTTGAATGTATTCTTTCGTTTCACCTTTTAATTTACCAACAATATTGGTAACATTAATATATGGTCTAACAATATCTTCATTAATTCCTGCTAAAATATATTCAATTTCGTCTTGTAACATAAATGTTACAACTTCAAATAAGATTTGAATTATCCATAAAATTATCATAATAGTTGCTAAAATAATTGTAATTGGAGATACCTCTAAAGTAGAAATATACATACTGTAAATTGATACTCCTAAAGTAAAACCTTTTAAAATTATTTTTATTATTCGATATATTCTTTTCGCAACCTTTTTAACGGTTTTTATTTGTTTCTTGTAGGTAACAATTTCAAATATTGTATATATTACAAATAATGATGCTAAGATAACATTTACAATAAAAATCCCTTTATTTGTAACAAGTACATATATGAAATAACTCGTCATAAAGATAAGCGTAATATATTTAATAATTAAAGCTAATTTTTTTACATCTTTATATATCTTTTGGACGGCTGCTAACGTATACTTTAACATTCTTACTATCCTCCAATTATACCAAGAAGACCAATCATCAACCCAATACCTGTAGAAATTGCTATCATAACTAAAAGCCACTTCCATCCCTTTATTCTAAGAGGAGCATCATAGCTTCTTTTTTTAATTATTAAGGTCATAATAATTGATGGATGTCTAATTTCTAATAGACCTTTATTTTTTAAATACAAAGTTAAAACACATGGATCAGATCTTGTTCTACTTATAGAACCAATATCAAATTCCATTTTAGATATATCTATATATTTATATTCTTTATTTTTATAGATAAAACCCTCTTGATATATATACATCTTTGGTTTAATAAAAAGACCTATAACAAAATTAATTAAATTAGAACCAACTATAAATAATATTGAAATTATAAACAGACCCGGTATTGTTGGAAGAAAATCCTTAACCACTGATGGATCAATTATTAAAAATATTGCCAAAAGCATTGGATAAATTGATATAAATAATGTTATCATAGCGATTATTAAATTATTAACATAGTTTGGTTTAAATTTCATATTAGGCTCCTTTCTCAAAAATCTTTAAAAATCGAATCTAAAGTTTTAGAGTTTACGTTTATTATATTTTCTAGTTTTATTTTTGTTTTGTCAACAAAGATTAGTTCTTTTGTTACTTCATCTATTCTTTTAACTTGTAAAAATACTGTTTTGTAACTTCCACCTTGTTTTTTTAAGTCTTGGACAAAATGGGTAACCAAAATTTCTTCTTGAAGTTTAAAAGTAATAATATAGTTTAATTTGGTATTAATCAGTTCTTTTGCTTCATCAGTTAGTTCACACTTCTCTTCTGTAAGCCTTGATACTTCTTTAAGTTCTGCCTCATACCCTGTTAGTGCCGCAAAAGGGGCAAACTGAGCCGCTCTATCATTTAATGACATATGAGGTCTGGCTGTTGATTTTTGATATGGCTTATCTATAATACTTTGATATTTTTCCATAATTAAGCCTTATGACCACCAATTTGGTCATTCCTTTCTTTCATTGTTGCTCCTTCTTCTAAATTCATTCCTTTCATAATCGCATTCTTTCCATAACGCTTTTTAATATTTAATACCGCCTGCTGACGTCTTTTTTCTTTTTCCAACATTTCATTTTCTTCTTGTAGGGCTTCCACATTAGTAAACAAATCTAATTGTTCATAACTATCAGTTGGTTCTTTATCAACAAGATTGATTGCTGAAATATTAATTCTTCTAATTAAAAGATTTTTATTCACAATTTGATCATATAATTCAATCGTTGCTTTGGTTAATAAATGCGATGAAGAAGTAAATCTCTTAATTGTCGCTGTACCATGAGCGTGTTTTGGTATTTCTCGTCCTAAATAATCGGTTGTTATTTCGCCATCATAACTTTGTCTAAGTTTAGGGTTAGTTAGGTTTTCAATATCATAACCTATTGTTAAAACAATTTTATTAGTAAAAATGCATTTATCAAATAAATCTAAAGATAAAGCATCAACCATTTCTTTAACAATTAATCTTGCTTTGGCGAAATCATATGGACAATGTAATACTTGCCCTGAACCAATTGATTTACCCATTGGTTGATAATTTTTAATGTGAGCAATCGTACATGGTTCAACACCCCAAGCATGGTCAATTAATAATTCGGCATTTACCCCAAAAAGGTTATACAAAATATCTTCATATTTAGTCGAAAATAAGGCAATATCCCCCATTGTATGAAGACCAAATTCAGCTAGTTTTTTCGCATATCCTTTTCCTACTCGCCAAAAATCAGTAATTGGTTGATAATCCCATAAAACTTTTCGATACATTTCTTCATTAAGGTATGCCATTCGTACCCCGTATTTATCAGGTCTCATCTTTTTAGCAACCATATCCATTGCTACTTTAGCTAAATACATATTAGTCCCAATTCCAGCGGTCGCAGTAATACCTGTTTGTTCATAAACATCAATAATCATTTTTTTCGCAAAGTCCCCTGGTGTTAATCTATAAGTTTTTAAATAATTAGAAACATCAATAAATACTTCATCAATTGAATAAACATGAATATCTTCTTTTGATACATATTTTAGATATATCTCATAAATTTTCGCACTAACTTTGATATAATGTGCCATTCTAGGTTTAGCAGTTATAAAATCAACTGCGAGACTTTGATCTTTTTCTAATTCATTAAGATTATAAGACTTACCAGTTAATCTTTTTACTTTATTTTTTCTTTCTTTATTAACCTCATTTACTCTTTGAATAACTTCAAATAATCTTGCTCTCCCCTTAATCCCAAATGATTTTAAAGCCGGAGTTACCGCTAAACAAATCGTTTTCTCTGTTCTTGACGAATCAGCAACTACTAAATTAGTAGTTAAGGGATTTAATCCTAAATCTACACATTCAACAGATGCATAGAAAGATTTTAAATCGATACACAAATATATTTTATTCATAAACACCTTCCTTTTTCTAAATTATATCATAATTATGAAATAAATACCAACAATATCTAATGATATCGTTGGTATTTTTTGTTATTTCTTCTTTTCTTTTGCTCGTTTATCGTTAATAATGGCGATTTCTTTTTCTGTAATTAACTCACAATTATTTTCTTTAGCCCAATCTACACAACCCTTTAAAACTAGTTTTAAAAATGGACGTGGAACTTTAACTAACATTTTTAAAGCATCATCAGTAAATTTAACGACATCATCTGCTCGATCTGCCGCATATCTAATTGATTGTAAATCCACTTCTTTATCTGGAATTCCTTCCGCATGTGGTTTAACAAACCCTGAACACCAGAAATTCTTTGAATCACGATACCCCCAGTTAGTTGGAATTGGAGCGAAATTACTTCTTGTAACCCCATTGATAATCGCATTGTGATATTTTTCTTTCATTAAGATATGGTCAATCTTTAAAATAAAATGTGCCCCATATTTTGAAGTAATCCCATTAAAATCATGGTATGGTCCATTATATTCATCTAAAATCTTATCATTTTCAGCGTTATCTAATTCCTTAACCCATGTACATTCAAATACTTGATAAGCTTCACTTATAACCTTTGGCCAAGCCTCTTCTGGATGATCTACACAAGATAACCCATCTTCTAATCCAAATTTAAACTCTTTCATTTTTTCTTCTGGCGTATCACCTGGGAAACCAAGTCTAACACATTCTTTAAAAATCTTTTTTGAATAAGGCATAAAGTTAATTGTGCACTTACCACTTCTTAACAACCCTCTACAAGTATTAGAAGAATTACGACATTCTAATACCATCGCATAATAATCTTTTCCCGCAATATAATAAGGGAAAACTAAAGAGTAAGCTCCAAACGAAGTATTTCCCTTTTCATCTAAAGTTCCAATTAAAGTAAGCGGCATTGGAAAAAAAGATGATGTTTGATAAAAATTATCTACTATTCTTAAATCTTTAAATTTTTCACTCATAACCATTCTCCTATATATATCCATATTATAGCACTTTTAAATTTTTTTGACAAATTAAATAAGTAAATAGACTAATCCTTAAGGATTAGTCTATCTTTTTAACAATACTACCGCTTCACTTGCGATACCATGACCATTGCCGATAACTCCTTGCTTTTCCATTGTTGTTGCTTTAACATTAACAACATCACTTGAAATGCCTAAGTTTTCCGCGATATTTTCAGCCATTTGTCGCTTATAATTTTTTAGATTCGGTTTTTCTAAATAGATAATAATATCTAGATTATTGATTGAATAATTATTTTCTTCTAAGACTTTTTTCATATACTTAAGAAAATAACTAGAATCAATATCTTTATATTCATCACTTGTATCAGGGAACAATGTTCCAATATCGCCCATATTTAAAGCGCCAATAATTGCTTCTGCCACCGCATGATACACAACATCCGCATCACTATGACCCATTAAACCTAAAGGATAATCAAATACAACTCCCCCTAAGATTAATTTTCTACCCTCAACAAGCGGATGGAAATCTAATGAATGACCAATTAAGTATTTAGGATTTTCAAAATCATTCGCATCCGTAAATTTTTTATTATTGTGTGTTTCCTCAATAAAAGCTATCTTTACATCATCATTTTCAAAGATTTGAAGTTCATCATAAACATTTTCTCCATTACTTAAGATTTTCTCAATACACTTTTTCGTAAATCCTTGTGGGGTTGTGACCGCTTTTAACTCATCACGCTTTAAAGTTTTAACTCCTTCTTTGATAGTATCCACCACTTTATGATATAGCGTTGCTAGATCATGAGACTCTAAAGATGCTAAAACAGAAGAAATATCACTTGATGTAACATATGGTCTTGCCGCATCATGAACTACTACTTTATCAGCATTAATAACTTTTAACGCATTCTTTAAACTTTCAGCTCTTGATGAGGCCCCATAAACAAGCTTAACCCTATCATACTCTTCTAAATACTTAAGAACCTCTTCTTCATCACTTGGATCAATAACCAAATAAATCTCATCAAGCTCTTTATTATTATAGAAAGCAATGACTGAATACATAAAGAGTGGTTTCCCCAAATACTGATAAAGAGTTTTATTGTAACTAAGCTTACTTCTTTCACCCTTACCAGCCATTAAAATAATACCACTATTCATTATTTTTATCCTTTAACTCATTCATTAAATCATCCATTACATCACTTGGATTGATCTCTTCTAAAGTAGCCCACATATTCGCATTCTTCACTTCTTGTTGATGTTTTACACTAACAACTTCTGGATCACTTACTAAAGAAATAATTGAAACAAGACCAGAATCTTTATTTAAATATAGTGAATCATCATAAACATCATAATACTTTTTATTGATATATAAACGAAGCTTACTTCTATTAGCCATCATTGAATTAATCATTGAACCTTGTTCTTGATAAGAACGAAGATCTTCAGGATGAATCATATCAAAGAATTCTTCAATTGTAAATTCTTTTTGAGTAACCTCTAAATAATTATTCATCGCTTCAGTTGCCACATAAGTTCCTGTCTTATAATCAAAATACATAATCGCATTTTTAGTCAATGACATTAACGCATATGTTTGACGACTTGCATCTTCAAGTTCCTTTACCATCCCTTTAATAGTTCCTCTTAAACTATCAAACGTTGCTGATTTATCGTTAATTAAATAAACATTACGTCCAATAAACTTACCACGATAATGAATTGGTTGTACAACTCCTTTTAAGAAAACTACCTCATTATCAATTAAAACTTGTAAATCAAATTGATATGTTTCATTAGATGCGCGCCCTTTATCATAATCAAAGAATAACTTTAAAGCTATCTCTTCAGTTACATCACGCCCATTAACCTTTTGAATTTTTAGCTCTCCAAACATTGTTTGAAAACCCTTTGACTTACGTAATTCATTTAAATCTAAGCTTACAAGTTCCATAAAAGTATCACTAGCATCAACGATTTTATCTTTACTATTAGTTGAATAATAATAATCGTATGCCGCATTACCTAAGAAATTGTTCGCATTTCTATTTCTTGCTTTTTCAATTTCTGCTGCTTTTAAAAACTCCAAAACAGCTAGTCCTAAAATAATTACTAAAATTCCATCATAAATTAAATTAATCCATGCTGGAAGCACTAATAATTTTGATAAAACAATTAATGATGCATCAACTACAAAAATAGAAGGTAATGAAATATACGCAAGCTTATGATAAACACAAATACCAATTATTCCAAGGGTTAAAACTACTACTGTTGTAGCCACTAAAAACAAATTAACTAAATAAGCATCCGGAATAAGATTTAAAATATTTACCATCTTTTCACCTACTCAACAATAATATTTTGTTTTAAATAAACACGTAAACTTTCAAGCGATACATCTGGAGTAATTGTACCATCAAGCGTTAACGCCACTTTTCCTGTTTCTTCTGAAACAACAATTGTAAACGCATCAGTTACTTCACTAATCCCAATCGCCGCACGGTGACGTGACCCATAATTCTTTGGAATATCATTCTTATCAGTTGAAGGATAGAAAGCTCCTGCACTCATAACATGCTTACCTCTAATAATTACGGCTCCATCATGTAAGGCTGTTCCTGGCATAAAGATTGTACTTAATAACTCAAATGAGATTTCCGCATCAAGCTTAGTCCCTTTATTAATATATGTATTTAATGAATCTTGTTTTTCAATTGTAATAATCGCCCCAATTTGACGACTTGATAAATATTCAACACTCTTAATTAATGTTGAAATTAACTCTTCTTGAGAACTTTCATCTAGTACGAAATTCTTCGTATTCTTATATTTAACCATATCTCCAAAAACAGTTTTTAATTTTCCCGCATTATAGAATATCCATACTGCTACCACAATACAAACAATATATGGATATAAAGCATATAAAATTTGTAAATCTAAACCAATAATTAACACAAACAAAAGAAGCAGTGCCCCTGTTAAAAACCATAAGATTCGATTATTAGTATAACGCATAAAAATACGATAAACAAAGATAACAGCAGCTAAAATTAATAAAACATCGATAACTAATCGAACATATCCAAATACTTCATTACCTGTATAATTCTGAATAAATTCGCCAATATTTTTAATTATTGTCCAATTCACTTTCTACACCTCCTAATAACTTTTCTCTAAAAATAAAATTATTTTTTCATCTTTTTCGTCTTTCGCATAATCTAAAGCAGTTAAGTTCTTTTCATCAACTTGATGAATATCAGCTCCTCCTTCGATTAAAAGCTTAATAATATCTAAATTCCCCTTTAACACAGCCGTATGAAGTGGTGTTTGATCAAACTCTCCCGGAATATTAATATCCACATTCATTTTTAATAATTCTTTAACACAAATAAAATGATTCATTAATATCGCATGATGTAACGGTGAATTAAAATCATCATCACAAATATTCGGATTAGCTCCTGATTTAATCAACATTCTAACTAACCGGCGATTATTTCTCTTAACCGCGTAATATAATATCGTTCTACCACGATATATTTTAGAATTTAATTCAACACCTTGTTTTAAGGCCTTTTGAAGCGTTTTTTTGAAACTTTTAAGCTCCAGCGAATTATTTCTAATATCCCTTGCTAAATTGCTTAAAATAACACGTTTACTATTCATTAGTTATATCCTCATCAATGAATGATAACTGATTAGCATTATCATCATCATTTATAACTAATGTAACAACCTCATCAATACGCTTATCTAAATTATCAATTATGTCCTCCATAAAGAACACAAATACATTCCAACCTTTTTTAATATATTCCCCATAATAATACTGATAATCATCAACTAAGAAATACGAATCATTCTTAACACTACCTTCAATAATAATTCCCACGTTAGCTTTATTTTGATTACGTACCACAATATCAAACATTCCAAATCCTGCCTCCGCATCAAGCTTACGCTCTTTCATGCGGTCAATAATTAACTCAGTAAATGGCGTTGTAAGTGGTATTTTCTTTTCGCTTTCCATCATAATAGCCTTTACCCCTGCTTCGATCTCTTTATTTAAAATATCATCTTTATTATCTAAATATGTAAGAATCACTTGATCAGAAACACAAGTAAAGTTTCTTAAAATCAACTCTTGTGATGAAATTTCATAATCACGAATATCATCAAACATAATTATCGCCACATCCGCATAACTAGCATCTTCATTCGAACCATTAATAATGTTGAATTTATTAGCTAATAACTTAATAACCTCACTTGTATCTAAATTTTCTAATAACTTATTTACTAATTCACTATAAATCTTTCTTCTACTACTAGATGAAAAAACCACAATATTAATCGTTAAATCTGGTTTAGGATTTTGATTATAATAATGTACAACCATTTCTACTAAACTCTTAACACTTGCTTGTTTTTCTACCTTTACTTTTTGATTAAAATCATATATGTATTGATTTTTAACATGCCAATCATTTTTAAAATAATCACTCATTCCCAAATAACGACGATTATAATGCACAATTGTTCCAGGATTAATACGGTTTAATAAACTATTAGAAACTGATGTTCTAAACCCCTTATCCCCAAATAACAACACTTGTGGTGCTTCATCTATACGATGATATTTATTAGATGAGGCTATATGACAATCATCCACAATAATAACATCAAATAATGATAATATTAAATCACTATTAAACACATCCACATTCGCTAAGAAAATTAAACAATTCTTCAAATCAAATTCAATCATTTTATTATATTCATTGAACTTAGCACTTGCCCCTCTTCGATCTTTAATCTTCTTTTCGACATCTGGCACAAGAGCCATTAAATTACTAATATTATTTAAACAATAACCTAGTTCTGCATCTTCTAAATCATCAAAATATTCTAAAATTTTAAATGATTCATTTAAAATTGGATGCTTGTTAATTAATTCTTCACGATAAATTTTATATGTTGAATATATATATCTTTCAGCAAGCATCGTTGTATACTCTGAATTCTTGATTCCTGCAACCAACGAATATAAACCAAGTTTATCAAAATATCTTAAACTTTCTAATATTTCAAACATATATGTTAATTGATTAGTTTTAACCTCATATTGACGAATAATTTGAACTGCTTTATTCAAATCACACTCCAATAAACTTGTTTGTCCCCCTTTAAAGAAACGACTAAAGACTCTGTGAGATGATGATACCCTTTCCGATAAAACCTCCAACTCACCATATTCTTCAACCATTTGTTTAAACCCAAACGTACTTAACAATGAAGTAATATGTCGCTTATTAATAAGTTTTTCTTGGAAAGCCTCAAAATGTTCCATCAAAATACTAATCGCATTACAATCCGTATAAAGCCCTTGATAACTTTCTCCAAGTAAACTATAATAATACATTCCCTTTTCTTCAGTTTTTTCAAATAACGCATAATACTCACGGTCCATACCAATTAGCTGCATTACATCTTTATAAGTAATACTTGCGTTATTGATAAATAAACTATATAATTGTTCTTTACAATTAATAACTCTAATTAAGTAATCAATCCATTCATCAATATTACTTAATTTCTCTAACACTCCAACCCCATCAATATTAATACCATATATTAACATATGATTAAAGATTCCATTAATGGTTTCTACTCGTTCATTAAAATCTAAAACAATATTTAAGAAACTATTATTTTTTAGAAGATAATATAAATCATTTTTTTGAACAAGTGATACTAAATAATCATACTCTTCAATCGATAAATTATTAGTAAAATCAATCCAATTACGATAAGATTCACAGAAATCTTCCATTTTCGCATTAGATATTAAACTATATCTACTTGCAAGCTTAATAACCTCACTAACCATATCCATAAACTCTAAAATAGTTTGATATAAACGATCAGCACTCTTCTTATTAGCTCTCATCACCCGACGATCAAAATTACTTGAAACAATTCTTTCAAAACGATCATTATTAGTCATTAACTTTAAGTTTTCATACTTAAACATTTCTGGTCTAATCGCATATTGTAAAATATCATCATGTAACTCTTGAGAAGTCATGATTAAATTTTCTAACGTTTTATTAACATTTAAATGTTCCGCTTTATTTGATACAAACATCTTAACCCAATTACTTTGAACATTAGTATGTGATAATAATTGTTCAATCTTTGTTAAAAATGAATATATATCATTAGGTAATTCTTGAATTTCTAATAATTCTTCAAGTTCATTACTTGCATAACGAATTGCTTGACGCTCTCTTCGTAAATCATTAATAATTTGTCCAAGCGGTGAATACGGTGATAACAACTGATTAATATGATTATCCGCGTTATCTTTTAAATGCTTATACTTAATTGTATCTAAAATTCTTTCCGCATCCCCTTTACAATATGTATTAACTACTAATTTTTCATAATTACGTTCTAATACATTTAAAGAAGAAATATCTTTTGACAACTCATCTAATGCCAAATGAGCTTCTTTATATACTTTACTATTTGACCATTTTGGTGGTACTTTTGTAAGCGAGAAAGTTCTAACATCAGAAATTAAACGGTGAGCTTCAATAAAGTTATCTGGTTTAGCAATTTCATATCTTGTACAAAACTCCATAAAATACTTATTGAAATCAAGTTGAGCATTCTTATATTCTGTCACCGCATTAATCAACTCACGTTGATGTTGGTGATTATAATAATCTTCAATATTGGCCCAAATATTATCTTTCAACTCATCAATATATTTAAGATTGGCTTCAATCTTTTCTAAATAATCTCTGACTTTAGCAATTTCAAAGTGCTCTAACGAATTCTCAATTGGAATTAACTCCAAAGATGGATACTTGTTATTTAAATAAGCAATGACTTCTGTCATCTGTTTATAAGTTAAACCATGATGTTTTTCATTTAAAGCTTCTTCATATTCAAATAACTCATCTGGTATTTTTACTTCATTTACATCACTTTTTAATTCTGGCAGTAAAATTTCAATTTGATGATCGATTGGATAAATTTGATCAAAATTATGTGTATAAACTCCCATATGATGTTTATATAACTCATTTTCGAATCTCGCAAGTGCATCACTATCTTGGTTTACATATAATACCTTTTTACCTTTTGCGATAAAATCAGCAACGATATTTAAAATAGTATATGTCTTACCTGATCCAAGACGCCCATCAACTGCGAAACTTTCACCCTTCGCAGCTTTTAAAATAACATACTTTTGTTGAATATTGGTTGGCATAATCGCCTTAACATTTTTATAATACTCATCCGTAATAGCTTTAGGAGTAAACTCATATATTGAACGCTCAATATCAAATCTTTCATTATCTCCCTTATAATCCGGATACTCAACATTCGCATAAGTTAAGAAATTACCAATTTGTAAATCACAATGTGATTTTTTAGAAAGTTCAAAAGAGAAATTATCAATTTGTGTTAAAGTATTTAAACGATCAGGATATGGCATTTCAAATCCTGTTAAATTGGCTAATTCTTTTAATAATAATTGATTAGGAATTGCTTCACTCGCTTTAATCATAATTCCCTTTTGATAATCTATATTAACCGGAATTAGCACGATTGGCGCATATAACTCACGTTTTTCTTTATCGTAGTATTTTATGAAATTGCATGTCAAAAAAATCTTACAAGAAGAACTCTTTTTTCTCAAATGCATTAAATATGCAAGTTGATAAGTTAAACTATTTTCTGCTTCTTCAGAAATTTGTCCAATTCCCACACTTGTAAGTTCACTGTATATACAATCAGAAATTAGAGTTTCTTCCCCAGCTAATAATCTACTTAAAACCTTGTAATTAATACACCCAAGCTCAATATAGTAGTTTTCCTCTAAGATGTTTTTTAAATGTCCATTATTTGATTGAATTCGATAATCTGCTTCTTTTAACATTTTCATAAAATCACCACTTATTAACATCTTATTATATCATGATTTTAATTTCTTAAAAAGTAAAATGTTAACTAAAAATCTTACACTTTAATTATCCACAAATTCAGTCTCTTTATTTTTAATTATTTTTCCCAATTCCTAAGACTTTTGATTCCCTTGCTTTTTCGCTATATAAAATAATAGTGTTATATAAATATACTTTTCGACTCTTATTATCCAGAAAATGATTAACCCTTGCCAAACGCTTTATAAAATTTTGAATAACAAAATGGGCAGCATCCAAATTCTTAAAATACACAACACTAAACGGACGTTTAATGATATGCTCTGACAAAATTCCCCCACTATCATAACCAACATATCCCTTAGATGAACCAATCAACATTGACATACTACTTGCATCATAATAAGATTCCAAATCAATCTCTAAATATGATTCTTCTTTAAAAGAAAAAACTTTTTTCAAATCATCAAAAAACTTATTCATTTCAAAATCATCCCCGATTCTAAAAGAAAGAATCGGTTTTTTTAACACTTCTGAACATAAATATTCTTCATAAAACTTTCGAAAATTTTCATAAACAAGCTTTATTTTCCCTAATTCATCAAGTGTAACCACCCTAATTCCTGACATATCCAACACTACATCTCTAATTAATGTTTTTATAGGTTTATGATATATTTTATACCTAACCCCTACCTCATCCAAAACATCAATAGCTTTATCCGGAAACGTTCTACTTGGCATTAAACGATAAGTACTTTTTACAATCTCTTCTAAATCATCTATACTATAATTAACCCCATGATATTCTTCATAAGATGATTTAATATTTTCTAAAATATATTTTGTCTCTTCAATAGTTGGTTCTTCTACATAAACATTTTGGAATCTTCGAAGTAACGCTTTATCTTTATCAATAAATTGATAATACTCATCTAAAGTTGTAGCCCCAATAATTCTAATTTCCCCTCTAGCAAGATATGGTTTTAAAATATTTGCAACATCTAAAGATCCCTCATTTGAACCTGCTCCTACAATATTATGAATTTCATCAATAAAAAGAATGGCTTTTTTCTCTTTCAAATATTCCATAGCAAGAATAATCTTTTCTTCTAATTCACCTCTATATTTTGTCCCTGACACCATACTACCCAAATCTAGTCTAAATATTAACCCATCTGGTAAATATTTAGTCAAAGCCTCAACGATTGCGGTTTTCCCAACCCCCGCCGAACCAATCAATAAAGCATTGTTTTTTTGACGTTTCATCATAATTATCTTTAATCGCTCCAAATAGTTACTTAAAGAGACATAAGGATGAACCTCTTCAACAAGCGATAAATTTGTCAAAAAAGGATACGGATGGATCTTTTCTTCATTAAAATCCAAAATATCTTCAACATCTTCTATTAATTCTTGCACATCCACCCCTAATTTTGTCAAGACATTTTTTCCTACATTCTCTCCATATATTAACATCGCATAAAACAAATGTTCATCATAAACATAATCACACTTTAATCTTTTAGCAGTTGATGAGGCAAGTTTAACAATATCTGTCAACTCTTTTGTATACATCGATTCTCCCAATCCACTACGTAAAATTATTAACTCATTAATCTGTCTTTCAAGATCCTCTTTAGATATGAGTCTTTCAGACAATAAAAACTCACAAACACTATCTGGCGTATTATATAATGCAAGCAATAAATGCTCACTTCCTACTATTACACTATTCATTTCTTCAGCGATTCTTTTAGCATCATCAATTACCTTTACCGCTTTATTACTATAATTTTCAAGCAAAATCATCAACTCCTGTATTATAAATATATGATTTTAAATAGGTAAAATACCTATTTTTCGAAAAAGTAAAATCTTCAAATTTTGCGTATTATATATATTGAGGAGGTGAAAAAATGTATAAAACTTTACAATATCGCTACACACCTAAGAAAAACGAACGCTCTCTTCTTAAACTCTTGTGTCATATATCTAAAAATCTCTATAACTCTGCTCTTTATGAATTACGTCAAATATATTTTCAAACAAACAAAACCCACTCAAAGAGTGAACTTACCTCATTACTAAAATCAAATGAGAACTTTACATTACTAAATACTTGTTCTTCAACTAACATAATTCATAACGCTTATACAACCTTTAATAACTTTACTAAAGGGTATAATAAATTACCTAAATATCTAAAACAAAACGACTATTATTTGTTGTATAACGAGCAAATTAGACCAATTACAATTAATAAAGAAAAATATATAAAGCTTCCCTTATCTAGCTTAGCCAAATCAAGTAAAACATTTAACAAAATGTTTGAAGATGAACTAATCAATAAATTCATTAGGGAGTCAGAATTAAAAAGAAGCTTTTATATCTATTTTAAAATTCCTAAACCAATTTTAGATAAAACCATTAAACAATTAAGAATCGTTCCACTTTTTAAAGGTTTAACCTATAACATTGAATTTGTCTATATAGCTGAACAACCAAGCTTTATAACCTATAAATCAAATAATTTAATGGCAATTGATCTTGGTATTAATAACCTTGCGACATGCGTTACATCTAATAATGAGGCTTTAATTATGGACGGAAGATATTTAAAATCACTAAACCGTTTTTACAATAAAAGGCTAGCTCTTTTAAAAACAAAAAAGCCAAATCAAAAAAAACTAACCCTAATGGAATATAAAGTTACTGATAAAAGGAATAGACAAATAAAAGATGCCATTTACAAAGCAGCAAAACAAGTAATTACCTACAGTATTAAAAAAGAAATATCAGAAATTATTGTTGGATACAACAAAAACTTTAAACTAACCGGAGTAAAAAAACAAAACTCTAAATCAACAAATCAACGATTTAACCAAAACTTTTTTTATATTCCACTTAGTAAATTCAAAGATAGACTGAAAATTCTATGTCATGAACAAGGAATAATTTACACTGAAACAAGCGAAGCTTATACCTCTAAATGCTCTTTTTATGATAACGAAGAAATAAAATTCCATAAAAATTATCAAGGTATACGGTTAAACCGCGGACTATTCCAAACAAAAGATAAAAAAATAGTTAATGCCGATGTTAATGCGGCACTAAACATAATGAGAAAATGTAAACCCGAAAGGCAAGATATCTATCAAGCCCTTAGGAATAGAGGTCAAGTGCTACCAATAAGACAAAAAATCAAATTGAACTAATTATTTGATATTTTGTTTCTTATAAAAGAATGATGTTTTTTTAATTTTGTGATATACTATATATGGTGATAAATATGAATAAAACATACAATAACTTTCTAGAAGATCAAGCATTAAATGAATTAGATGTTTTACGTGGCGTTATCGTTTGTATCAACACTGGCGATGATGAAATTTTTTCGTATGAGACTGAAGAATTAAAAAACCTATGTGCTGCCACAAACATTGAGGTTATTGATGAAGTTTACCAAAATCTTTCTTCACCTCTAAATTCTACCTACATCGGAAGTGGAAAACTAAACGAATTAAAAATGATTGTGGAAAGCTTAAATGCCGATTTAGTTATTTTTAATGATGAATTATCCCCTGCCCAATTAAAAAATATCAAAAAATATTTGGGGGATGACATCACCGTTTTTGATCGTACAATGCTAATTTTAGATCTATTTGAACGCCGAGCTAAAACAAAGGAAGCAAGTCTTCAAGTTGAAATAGCTAGATTAAAATATAATCTTCCTCGTTTGATTGGCTCAAGAACCTATCTTTCAAGAGTTACTGGTGGAGGTGCCGGTGGTGGTGGAGCAAGACGTGGACTTGGAGAAACTAAACTAGAGCTTGACCGTCGTCATATTGAAAAAAATATTTTACGAGCAAAAAACGAGCTAGAAAAAATCACCAAAGCTAGAAGTATCACTAGAGAAAAACGTTCTAATAACAACTTAAAAGTTGTTGCGTTTGTTGGTTACACAAATGCAGGAAAGAGTTCTACTATTAACACTCTCTTAAACTTAACTAATAAGAGTGATAAAGATGTCTTTGTGAAAGATATGTTATTTGCAACCTTATCAACATCCACAAGAAGCATAAAACTGGAAAATAATCACGAGTTCTTACTGACAGATACAATAGGTTTCGTTTCCAAACTTCCTCATCACCTAGTTGAGTCTTTCAAATCAACTCTAGAAGAAATTAAAGAAGCGTCTTTAATTGTTCACGTTGTTGACGCAAGCAGCCCTTATATGGATAAACAAATCGAAACAACCAGGGAAGTTTTAAGAGAACTAAACGCTTTAGACATTCCTAGTATCTTTGTATTTAACAAAGTCGATTTAATCAAAGAACCACGTTTTATCACAAGTGTTTATCCTGATGCTTTAATGATTTCATCTATTACTAAACAAGGTTATGAAGAATTAATCAAAGAAATTGAAACTCACCTTTTCCCTAAAGAATATGTTGTCACTTACAAACTGCCATATAATTTAGGTAATATATATAATAATCTAAAAGAAAAAGCCACCGTTTTACATACTACATACGAAAACGATGGTATAATGGTAACCTGCCGAGTATCAGAATACTATTATAATCTCTACCATGATTTTTTAATAGTCTCAAGTGACTCGATACTAACACCATCTTCTACTAATTCAGTAACTGATGGCAATAATGAATAATAATAACTTGTATAAATCAAATACTCAGACATAGATGATTTAAACTTCGTTTGTACAATACCACCAACTTGGTGGTATTTTTTTCGCATTTCAATTTTAAAAATCTCAAAATGCTTAAGGTTCTTACTATAGACAACCGTCCGATCTACAAAACATTTAGACACTTCTTGTGCTTTCCTAATACTGACTATCTCATGACTTAAATAATAAATAGGACAATAAAGATTATTTTGAACATTAATTTTTCCCAAGTGATTATCTACATCAATAGACGATGATATATCCATTGTACTTCCTTCTAAAAACAAAGTCTGATACATTCCGATTGGTACTTTATATATATTTTCTTGATGACAAACTTTCAGCTCTTGTAAAACAAATTCCAAACAGACAAAAGAAATGTCAAAAACATGAACATATCCCTCGATTATTTTTTCACCATTAAGAAGTTTTCCCTCAACTGTATAATTAGTATAAGAGTTAACTAAAGTATTCTCAACTAGCTTCAAATCCTTAAAGTCTTTAGTTGAAAACATATATATAGTAACTCTTGGTTTCTCTGAAAATAAATTACATGTTATTTCAACTTTCGAAACCCCTAAATAGGAAAACTCTTCTTTTTTACAAGAAGACAGTAAACATAAAAAAACAACCAACAAACAACCAATTAATCGATTAAAACGAAACATTCTTGATCAACCAATATATATGATCCACTACTTGAAGTTGCCTCAACATATGAAGAATCACTGATTTCAAAATATGTAGTATAAGATCCCCCATTATATAGATATTTAACCTCAATAATATAGTTTAAGCGATACACATCATCACTAGTATTTACAAAACAACTAGCAATATCATTATATGATTTTTTAGGCACCAAATCATCTTTCAAATTCATGCATACCCGAATATCACTATCTAAAGCATTAATAACTTGAATATCTGAAATAACAATTCCTTTATCCATTAAATTTATAAAACGTAACTCATGTGACAAATTCTCATCATTAAGTTCCCCTTTAAATAGGGTTAAACACTTTAAATGCGTTTCTTTCTCTTGGTTTTCTAAACATGTAAAATTCCCAATATCAAAAGTATAACTCTCATCATCTACCACTAAATCAATTTTATTAACCGTAACAGGATTATATATCTTAATTTCTAAATCATAACTATATATCTTTTTTTCCACATCTTCACTAATTCTAATATCTTTAGTTGTTTGATTAACCTGATAATCATAAGTAGTATCACTATATATATTGTCTAAAACTACCTCATCAAGTACCTCTGATGAAATTACCCGTAAATCAAGCAAACAATATTCTTCACATATCTTATTTTCATCTACCCTACTTACACCTAAAATTAAATCTTTTTTCGATGAACAACTACATATTACTAATAGAAGAAAAATAAAAGATAGAATACTAATAGCTTTTTTCATAAAACATTCCCCCTATTAATTTATACGTATAAATTAACTTAATTATGAATAAAAAGAAAACCCCGATTAATCGGAGTTTCCAAACTACCATATATATAAGATAAGCCAATACGCAAGACAAGATACTAAAAAAGCACTCGCCATCATCCCTAATCCTAAAAACACCTTTCCAACAACTGTTTTAACTTTTTTAAAAAGGACTAACACCAATATTAAAAATACTAAACTAATGGGAATTCCATATATCGCACCTACAATGGGAAATAATTCACATAAAACAATTGTATTTCCCCAAATAATAATCAATATAGGTATTAAACTAGCTAAAAGATATTCATACCACTTAATTGTTCTAAAAAATATTAGTATACTATTACTTCTATTTTTATTATTTTTCATATTATATTCCAACCTATTATAAGTTTTAGAATATCCCCTTAATAATTAAAATCCCATTTCAGCATTAACCAAAATGGGACTGAATATTTTTATTTTATCATAGAACAATTATCTCGTCAAATATTACTAATATTTAAAAGATACTCATTACATATATCTTCTAATTCTTGATAAGTTTTAATTAAAACTACTTTTTTACGATATTCTTTCGTTCCTTTAATCATTTTAAAATACCATGCGGCATGAGTACGCATTTCAACCATTGCTCGTTTTTCACCATACAAAACACATAATCTCTTAGCATGATCGAGTAAAGTCATAATGATATCTTGTGGCATCAATAAAACTTCTTTTCCGCTCATTTCCTCGAATACCCAAGGATTTCCTAAAGATGCACGCCCTATCATAAAAGCATCACACCCTGTTTTAGCCATTTCTACTAAATCATTGTAAGTTTTCAAATCACCATTTCCGATAACAAACTTATCTGTATTTTCTCTTACCATCTTGATGTATTCATTACTAGATTCCCCTTGATACATCTTCGCTCTAGTACGTCCGTGTATCGCAATCGCATCAACTCCCGCACTACTCGCAAGACGGGCAACCTCATCACAATTAATTGAAGAATTATCCCAACCAGCCCTAATTTTAATCGTAATAGGCATATTAATATTATCTTTCAAACTTTTAACAATATCATATATCTTATCTGGCGTTTTCATTAATGCTGAACCACTGCCATCTTTAACAACCTTATTTACCGGACACCCCATATTAATATCCAATATATCAGCACCACTATTTTTTTCAACAATTTTCGCAGCCTCTAAAATCGTTTCAGCACTACTCCCAAATAGCTGCATAGCTATCGGATGCTCAGCATCACTAACTTTAATCATATCATGGGTCTTTTGATTACTATAAAGTAAACCTTTATCACTTACCATTTCTGCGTAGACTAATCCCGCTCCTTTTTCCATACAAATCGTACGAAAAGCCTCATTAGTTACTCCTGCCATAGGCGCTAATATTAAATTGTTTTTAAGTTTAACATTACCAATCTTATATTCACTCATAACAATCTACTTCCTCATCATTATAATTATACCTTATCTTCTTCTTTTAAGCAAACTTTTAAAAAAAGAAAATATTCATAAATCTTTATTAATAGTTTATTTGTTTTTATTTGTCATTTAAGATATAATATTACAAAAGGTAGGTATTAAAAATGATTGAAACTTCGTGCATTATAGCCCAATCTGGTGGTCCAACAGCAGTTATTAATTCTAGCTTACTTGGAGTCATTGATGCGGCTAAAAAAATGAATATGAAACATATATATGGAGCCCTAAATGGAATCGATGGAATTCTAAATGAAAGAATCATTGATTTAAAAGAAGAAAGTGAAACTGAATTAGGTTACTTAAAAAACACTCCAAGTGCAGCTCTTGGTTCAGTTAGATTCCATTTAAAAGATTATAAAACTGATCCAGCAACTTACGAAAAAATCTATGAAGTATTTAAAAAACTAAATATTCATTACTTCTTCTATATTGGAGGAAATGACTCGATGGATACCTGTCATAAGGTTGCGGAATACTTTAAACAACATAGTTATGATTGTAAAGTAATTGGAATACCAAAAACTATTGATAATGACTTAATGGGTACTGACCATACCCCTGGATATGGTTCTAGTGTCAAATATGTCGTAAATGTTTTAAGCGAAATATATCTAGATACCCACGCTTACAAAAAAGGACGTGTTACCGTAGTAGAAATTATGGGCCGCAATGCAGGTTGGTTAACTGCCTCAAGCGTACTAACTAAAGTATCTAATACTCCTGTTGATTTAATTTATGTTCCAGAAGCTCCATTCGATATCAACCAATTCCTAGATAAAGTTAAAAGAATCTATGATGAAAAACAAAAAGTATTGGTTGCGGTAAGCGAAGGTATTAAAACAAAAGATGGTGAATATTTCTTAAAGAGTCATATGTCAAATAAAACAGACTCTTTCGGACATATGCAACTTGGAGGAGTTGGACAAGTACTATCAGAAATAGTTAGTGAAAAACTTTCTTTACCTGTTCGTGCAATCGAACTAAATCTTCCTCAAAGATCATCATCTCATATTGCTTCTGCTACAGACATTGAAGAAGCTTATAATTGTGGTGTTTATGCTTTAAATGAAGCTGTAAAAGGTGAAACTGGCAAAATGGTTGTTATGAAAAGAGTTGGTGATTACCAAATTGAATATAGCTTAAGTGACATCTCAAAGATCGCAAATGAAGTAAAAATGGTTCCAAATGAATATATAACTGATGAATTAGACTACATAACTGATGAATTCATTAATTATGCATTACCATTAATTCAAGGAGATATTACTATTCCATATGAAAACGGAATTGTCAGATTTGCAAGACTAAAAAAAGACTTAATTAAATTATAATTAGACAAACAAAAACGTTAAACAATTGTTTAACGTTTTTTTACACAATAATATCACATATATCTTCAAGTTTATAGTAATCAAAGTATTTATTCTCTAAAGGAATCCACTCATTAATAAATCGTTCTTTTAATTCTCTTTTTTCAATACGATTCATTTGTGTTTTATCATCTACATATATATATGCCAGATAATCAATTTCTTCATTAAAATACGGGTGATAAGAATATACTCCTTCTAAAATAAGTTTCTTTTTCAAACATAGCTCTTTTTCATAATATGTTTGTCTTTGACAATCAAAGCATTTTATCGCTACTTTTTCTTGGTTTTCAGACCAAGCTTTTTTTATCTTCAAAAGATTGTCTTTAACAAGTTCATAATCAATATTTCCCCCTATTTCTGATAACCTAGAAGCTGTCTTTTTTCCCTTCGATAAAAAGAAATCATCAATATGAACAATCGTATACTTATCAATTAAAGCCTCACTAATGGTTGTTTTTCCAGAAGTACATTTACCCTCTACTGAAACAACCGAATAATCACGAACATTTTTAATAAAATTATCTAATTGTTCAACTCGCATCTTTAATTTCAAATAATCTTTGTTAACCACTAAATAATGTGGTAAATAATTTGACCGATAAATGCTAGAATGACTTATTGGTTTGTAATCATAACCATCAAGTTCATCATTTGATAAAAACTTACCTAATTCTAAACCTAAAGTTTCTATATTATAAGGAATAATTTTTGACGAAACCACAAAACTTTCAACCAAATAATCTAGTGAATTATTAGTTTGATAATATTTATTAAGATTTATTCTTAAAAACTCTTCGCTAATCCATTCATAAATATTTTCTTCTTTTCCACATTCTTCAAGTAATTCCTTCATTACTCTTGCTTTTACATTTTCAGCAAGTAATCCCTTACCTAAATGATTAGGCCCTAAAGTGCCTTGATAAATAAGTTTAATTTTATCCTCTTTTTGGATTAACGGATATTTATTAAGGTGATAATAGTAAAATATCTTCATTATCTTTTTACCTTGTATCTTGCATATATATTATTTTTGAATACATCGCTTGATATTAATTCAAAGTTTGTCATTTCGCTATTATAAAATAAAGGTTTATCCTCTTTTTCACCAATTAGTGGAACATATACTAAACTTAATTCATCAACTAAATCCTCTTTTAAAAAGGCTCCATTAATAATGCTTCCGCCTTCAAGTAACAACTTATCAATGTTGAATAATGTTTTTAACTTCTCTAAAGCGAGTCCAACACTTAATTCATCTTTTCCAGCAAATATATATGATACCTTAATTTCTTGTAAATAGGCTAAATACTCGCCTTTAACATTTTCAGTTAAAACCTCAATAATGTGGGCCTTATTATAACCTGGATCTTCATCAACAATTACACTATTCTGCCAACCAAGTCGACCAAATCTGTCAAATGCCACCGCATATTTTTCAAAACTATTGTCCACAACATAATCGGTTTTCTCAATTTCGACATTTTGATATTTACTTAAATCAGGATAATACTTATTTGTGAAACTTTCTTCCATCGTTACTCTTCCACAAATAAACCCTTTACTATTAATTGTGCGATTTTTTTCATAATAAAGTTCTACTCCATCACTTGCTGCTTCTTTTGATAAAAACGATCCTGTTACCTTTCCGTCTATAGATACTAGCATATGACAAATAATATATGGTCTATTCATTTTATTTCTCCAATTTATAAATTAATTGTACTTTTAAACCATTAACGGTAATAGTTACATACACTTTATTTCCGTTATATCTTATTTCTTTATTTTTCAAACCTTTTACTTCAAAATTTCCATTATTAAATGTATATTTATAAACATCTAAATCATCACCATCATTGTAATGAATTGTATCTTCATAAAAATCATAGTATGTATTTTTATACTTATTAAATAAACTACTATCAAGCTCTTCATCTCCTGCTTCTAAGACCATATATGCCTCATACACAAATCGACGATACTCATCACTCTTATTTCCACAAGCCCCAAAGCCTAATAGTAAAATTAACATTAAACTAATTTTAAGTAACTTCATCTTTTTTTCTCCTTTAAAGTTTAATTATTTTAATAACTGCTTCTTCATTATTCACAATACTTATTATATAATCATCATATTCGATTGATTGATAATGTCCTTTTCCATCATCAAGACATACATAATCATCTAGAATCTTAACTCTTTTGATATCTTTAACGCTTAAGGCTAGGTATTTAACAAAGGCCTCCTTTATTGTCCACTCTTTAATACTATTTACTAGTTTATTATTTTTTAATAAACGATTTTTATTTTCTACATCAATTCCTACTTCATTAGTGCTGATTGCTAGAACAATAAAATCTTCCGTGTGACTAATATTATAATAATATGGATAACTTTCTAAATATGGTTTACTACCCTTATATATATATTTTAATGGTTCGTTAATAACTATATTTTCTTGACTAAGTGCCTTTAATAATAATATTTCTCCAGCTTTTTTTTCACTTAAACGTTTAATACTTACCTCATCATACTTATTTAATATATCATCATAATTAGTATTCTCAATTAATTTAGAGATTGTTCCTAAATATATTTTAATCATACTATTTACCCAATATTTCATTAATTACATGTGATGCTATTAAAATTCCTGCGGCACTTGGTACATATGCCATACTTCCAGGAACATTACTAGCAGTTTTTACTGGTGCTTCAGTTGATGATAAAACTGTCAAATGATTAATATTTCGTTTTCTTAATTCATAACGCATAACCCTAGCTAGAGGACAAACAGATGTTTTACTTATATCCATTATTTTTAATAATTCCGGATGAAATTTATTACCTGTTCCCATTGAACTAATTATTTTAACATTTTCTTTTTGGGCTTTCTCAATAATTGCGATTTTAGCGCTTACTGTATCAATGGCATCAATTATATAATCATATTTAGAAAATTCGAAAAATGAAAGATTTTCAGGCAATACGAACATTTTATGAGTAATCACTTCGCAATTTGGAAAAATATCCAAAATTCTTTGTTTTTCGACAAATACTTTATCTAAACCAATAGTTGATTGATACGCAATGAGTTGACGATTAATATTACTTTTTTGAACAATATCACTATCAACAATTGTAAGATGACCCACAAATGATCTAGCTAACATTTCCACAACATATGATCCTACTCCACCAACACCAAAAATTAGAATTTTAGCATTTTTTAGTTTTTCAATATCTGTACCAATTAAACTTTCAATTCTACTTGTTTCTTCCATAATTAATCCTTCTTTTCATAATCTTCAGTAAATAAATGATGAACACCATCTACCCTATATCCAACCATCGTATTCATATTAACATTATGAATACTTCTGAATATTGCTTCATCAACATCAGGATTATCTTTTTTCAATTCTTTAATTATTGCTTTAACCTCTTTACGTTTAGATACTTTTTCTTCTAGTGCAATCTTATCTGCTAAAGGGCAAGCACAATTTAAAAAATGCAATTCATTATGTTTAACCCATGCTTCAATATCACGTTCTTTAATTAAATAAAGCGGTCTAATTAACTCCATCCCCTCAAAGTTTAACGATTTTAATTTAGGACGCATTGCTGTTAACTCCGAATTATAAAACATTCCCATTAGCGTTGTTTCAATAACATCATCCGCATGATGACCTAAAGCAATTTTATTACATCCAAGCGATTTGGCTTTTTCATATAAATACCCTCTACGCATTCTTGCACAAACATAACAAGGATTACTTTCTTGCGTTGACACATAACTAAAAATAGGAGCATCAAATACTGTTAAAGGAATATTTAAATCTTTAGCATTCTTGATTAAACAATCATAGTTTTCTTGATTATACCCTGGGTTCATCGCAATATACTCTGCTTCAAACTTAACTTTCCCATGAAGAATTGCTTCTTGAATGCATTTAGCAAGAATAAATGAATCTTTTCCCCCTGATATGCACACAGCAACCTTATCGCCTTCTTGGATTAATTCATAAGTTTCTAAAGCTCTTAAAAACTTACTCCATATTTGTTTACGATATTTTTTAATTATACTATGTTCTACTTCTTTATATCTATCCATACAAACCTCTATTTTTTAAGAGTAACTTCTCCCGTAAATAAATACTCTTTCTTCCCATCTACTAAAACAATTAATTTACCATCATCATCAATTCCTAAAACAACACCTGTATATATAACATTATTTTTTTCATAATTAATTGTCTTATTTAATAAATAAAAGTTATCTCTAATTACTTGTAAATAAGTTTTATCATCTTGTTTTAAGATCTCTAATTCACTATTTAAAACTTTAACTATTTCTTTTAAGATATCTTTACGATTATAAGTTTTACCAGTTAGTATTTTTAATGATGTTGTATTATTTTTAATATCCTCAGGATAACTTACTCCATTAACATTTAAACCAATACCCACAATTATTGCTTCTACTTGATTATTTAAAGTAACCCCTTCTGTTAATATTCCACATATTTTTAAACCATTAACATAGATATCATTAGGCCATTTAATACTTATATTATTAATATATTTACTTAATACTTTATATAAAGCAACAGCTACTACTAAAGTTAAATCATTTAAATAGTTATTTAAAGATTTATCTTTTAATAAAATTGACATTAAAAGATTTTTACCAGCTTCATCATACCAATTATGACTAATACGCCCTTTACCTTTAGTTTGATGATCAGCATAACAAACTGTAAAATGTTCAAATTCTTGATAGTTGGTTTTTAAAAATATATTTGTTGAATCTATTTCTTTTTTAAATATTATCTTATTTTTCATTTTTATATCCTATTAAATATATATTTTGTAAATATTATATCATATTTTTTAGATTATTTCCACAATATTAAAAGGTTGCGTTAAGTATTCTCCTCCCGCAACCCTAATAATATATTTTAACAATTTTTAATCGTTAATTAGAACAAATCACTGTGTGTCCCAGTTCTAGTTAAAGATAATATTAACTCTTTTCCATTAATACAATAAATTAGTAACCAATCAGGCTGAATATGACATTCTCTAAAACCTGCATAATAACCACTCAAAGAATGATCTTTATATTTATTTTCCAAAATATCCCCCTTTGCTAAAATAGCAATTACTTTTTTAATCTTTTCTAGATTATATCCACGTTTTTCAATAAGTTTCAAATCCTTTTTAAATTGATTCGTTGGAATAATCTTATATTTCACCTAAAATATCCTCCATCATGTCATCTACATCATCATATTTTTTATATTTATCGGGATTTTGTAAAATTTTTTTAGATTCTTCCATAGCTTTATGAGTTATTTTATTTGGTACATTTCTAGTTATCACAAAAGGAATTCCTCCTTCATATAACATTTGTTTTAGAAAAATATTAACTGCTGTTGATAAATCTAACCCTAATTCGGACAACATAATTTGTGCTTTTCTTTTAGTTTCTGCATCTATACTTATATTTGTAGAAATTTTAGACACTATATCATCTCCTTTACTTTTATAATATATCATATTATATGCATTTTGTCAATATATTATGTGTATTTTTAAACATATTATACGCATATATTATATTTTTACAAAAATTAAAAAAGGCCGAAGCCTTCTTTTAGTATATTCCTAGTTTATAAATAAATACAAAGGAGGATAATCATTTGATAACTTTCTTTATAAACTTTATAGGAATCAAATTTTAACCAAAGATACTTAATAATAATCCGGCAGCAACTGCTGAACCGATTACACCAGCAACGTTTGGCCCCATGGCATGCATGAGTAGATAGTTAGTATTATCTTCTTCTAAACCAATCTTATGAACTACACGAGCAGCCATTGGAACAGCTGAAACCCCAGCAGCTCCAATCATTGGATTGATCTTTCCTTTTGTTAATTTGCACATAAGTTTTCCAACTAATACTCCACCAGCAGTAGCTACTGAGAAAGCAATTAATCCAAGAAGTAAGATATATAATGATTGTAATTTTAAGAATTCTGTACCGATAGCTGTCGCTCCAACACTAACACCTAATAAAATTGTGATAGCATACATTAAAGTGTTTGCTGCAGCATTTACTAAATTTGGTACTACACCTGATTCTTTAATTAAATTACCAAGCATTAACATACCGATTAATCCAGAACATGATGGAATGAATAAGATAACTAAAATCATTACCATAACTGGGAAAATGATTCTTTCACGTTTTGATACTTCACGTGTCATTTCCATTTTAATTAAACGTTCTTTTTTAGTTGTTAACCCTTTAATAATCGGTGGTTGAATAATTGGAACTAACGCCATATAACTATATGCTACAACCGCAATAATTGCACACATCGCTTGACCTTCTTCTGTTCCACCAAGTAAAGTGTTAGATAAGAAGATGGCTGTTGGTCCATCAGCTCCACCGATAATACCGATTGATGCAGCTTCTAATCCATTAAATCCTAGTAGGATAGCTCCAATAAAGGTAATAAAGATACCTAGTTGGGCAGCAGCCCCTAAAATTAAACTTTTTGGATTTGAAATTAGTGGTCCAAAGTCTGTACTTGCTCCAATACCAAGGAAGATAAGTGGTGGGAAAATACCTAAAGATACACCTTCATGTAAGTAGTATAATAATCCTCCGTCTTTTGCACCTACCGCACTTGGTGCTTTCATTAATGCCGGATCTAAATTTACAAGTAACATCCCTACTGCAATCGGAATTAATAAGTATGGTTCAAAATCTTTTGCAACTGCTAAGAAAATTAATAAACAAGCAAGCCCAATCATTACGTAATTTTGCCAACCCAAAGATGTAAATCCCATTTGGCCGAAGAAGTTTGTAATTAATTCTCCGATATTCATTATCTATTACCCAATAGTAACAATTTTTTGACCGCTTGTTACTGCTTGACCTTTACTAACTAATACACTTGTAACTGTTCCATCACATGGACAAACAATGTCATTTTCTAATTTCATTGCTTCTAAAATGCAAAGAACATCACCTTTTTTAACTACTTGACCTACAGCAACATTAACTGCATTAATTGTTCCTGCCATAGGTGCATTAATTACTTGACCTGCTCCTGGTGCTGCAGATGGAGCTGCTTGAGGTGCTGGTGCTGCAGCTGGTGCAGCAATTTTTTCATTACTTTCAGTAACGCTTTCTACTTGAACTTCATAAACTTTATCATTAACTTTAACTTTATATGTTTTCATTTTAAAAATTCTCCTATCCGATTTGTTTTATTGAAACTACTCTAACATCTTCTTTAGTTTCTTCATAATAATCAATTGTGGCAACTAATGCTGCTACCATCATATCTTCATCTTTAATATCTTCAAGTTTTAAACTTGATGGTTGTGCATAAGTAACTGGTGAAACAACTTCTTCTTCAACAACGGGTTCTTCTTTTTTACCAAAGAAGAATTGGAATGCTGCAACAACTAATGCTAATAAAATTAACATTAAGAATACAATTAATACACAAATTGCTGTAATAGATAAACTATCAATAAATGATACTTCTGCATTTGCTAAAAACCATTTCATTATTAGTTACCTCCAATATAAACATTAAATTCAACTACTTCATCAGCTTCTTTATTAGCTTTTTTACGACGATTTTCTAAGAATTTAACAGCAACGTTTTCAAATAATGCACAGCTTAATACGTCTTCATCTGATTCACAAATATCACCATATTTAGCTTTCATAGCATCAAATTCTGGTTCGATATCATCAGCTGGACGATGTGTAATCACTACCGCATCACCAATAATCTTCTTACGAACGTCTTCGTTCACTGGAGCTGGTGCTTGACCATATAATCCTTTTAAGTAGTCGTTAATTTCTTTAGGTACCATCTTATAACGCTCACCAGCAAGAATATTCATAACTGCTTGTGTACCAACCATTTGTGAAAGTGGTGTTACAAGTGGTGGATATCCTAAGTCTTCACGAACACGTGGAATTTCACGTAATACTTCTTCGTATTTATCCATTGCCCCTTGACCTTTTAATTGGCTCATAAGGTTAGATAACATTCCACCTGGAACTTGGTATCTTAAAATTCTTGGATTAACCGTTAATGCTTTTGGATTTAATACTCCATCGGCTAAGAATTTATCTTTAATTTCTGTTAAAATAGCTGTTCCTTTACGGCATTCTGCTAAATCTAATTTAGGATCTTTATCAGTTCCTCTTAATACATAACATAATGCTTCAGTACAAGGTTGGCTAGTACCTCCAGAGAATGGAGATAATGCTGTATCAACAATATCAACTCCTGCTTCAATTGCCTTTAAAATAGTCATTTCAGCAATACCACCAGTACAGTGAGTATGAAGTTCGATAGGTAAGCTACAATTAGCTTTTAGTTCTGAAACAAGTTCATAAGCTGCATCTGGTAATAAAACCCCTGCCATGTCTTTAATACAAAGTGATTGTCCACCTAGCTTTTCTACTTCTTTAGCAAGTTCAACATAATATTGAATAGTGTGAACTGGGCTAGTTGTGTAAGATAAAGCAATTTGGCAATGACCACCGTATTTAATACATGCATCAATTGCGCTCTTTAAGTTTCTAATATCATTTAGGGCATCAAATACTCTGATGATATCAATCCCATTTTCTAAAGATTTTTGAACAAATTTTTCAACTAACTCGTCTGAATAGTGACGATAACCTAAAATGTTTTGTCCTCTAAATAACATTTGTAATTTAGTGTTAGGACAAGCTTTACGAATTAAACGTAATCTTTCCCATGGATCTTCATCTAAGAATCTTAAACACGCATCAAATGTTGCTCCACCCCATACTTCTAAAGCATGATATCCTGCTTTATCTAAGTGTGTTGCTACTTTTAAAATATCTTCTGTAGATAAACGTGTTGCGATTAAAGATTGATGACCATCTCTTAAACAAGTATCAACAATTTTGACTCCCATAATTCCTCCTTATAAATTTAAATCAAAAAAACGCAAAAAGTATGTGATGCATACCAATTTTGCGTTTTATTCACCCTTATGATAAAATTTAAAAATAATATACACCCTATTTATTTTTAATGTAACATACTTAATCCGAAAATCCCCATAATATATATTAATTTTATCATACTTAATTTTTTTTATCAACAATATTGCAAATTAATTATTTTTTTAAACTTTCTAGTTCTTCTTTAGTTAATCTACGATATTCACCGCTATTTAAAGATTCATCAAGTTTTACATCTCCAATTGATAATCTTTTTAAATAAGTCACTTTCATTCCACAAGCTGCGCACATTCTTTTGATTTGATGAAATTTTCCTTCTTGAATAGTTATTTCACATTTACTATTCTTTATTCTTTTAATACTTGCCGGTAAACACTTATAACCATCATCTAGCGTAATACCTTCTTTAAATAACTCTTCAACATTTTCTGGATAAACTCCTTCAAAACCAACAAAATAAGTTTTGTTAACATTGTGTTTAGGACTTGTTAAATGATGAATAAAGTCCCCATCATCAGTGATTAATAATAACCCTTCTGTATCTTTATCAAGACGTCCCACAATTCTTAAAGGGCGTTTTTTAAACTCTTTAATATCTTCAAAAACTGTTACTTGAAAGTTATCTTCAGTCGCCGAAACATACCCACTTCTTTTATTCATCATTAGATAAATATACTCTTCATATTCTAATACTTCATTATCTAACATAACTTGATCTTTTAATTCTTTAACTACCGTATTTGGTTTAACCGTTATTATTCCATTTACCTTGATACGTTTTTCTTTCAAATATCTTTCACAAGTTTTTAAATCAGCTGAAGTTACAAACTCTAAATATTTAATTAGTTTCATATTTTTTACCTTGATATTTCTTTTTTAATCTATTAATAGTTTTTCTAACATTATGTGCTCGATAAATCTTTTCGAATACTTTTAAGATTTCTTCTGGATTATTTCCAATGATAACATCTACTTTTTCTCTTATATAATGAGGAGCAGAGTTTAAACAAAAACTAAACATTGATTTACTTATTAAGCCTAAATCTGTTTTACCTGATGCACAAACAATAATATCATCTAAATTATTATCTAACTTTAATTTATTTATTAAGTTCTCCTTGTGAGATGCTTTACTATTGATCTTTAAATGATAAAAATCTCCTGGGGTTTCATAATATGGAGTAACAATTAAATCTACATTTTCCGTATAACTTGTACATTCAATTGCTTGAACAAGTTTATCAATATTCTCTTTAGTATCAATTATTATAAATAATGAGGCCTCTAAATCACTTGGCATAGATGCTCTAACAAAGTTATCAAAATTATTAGCCCGTCTAATTTGATAAAAGCTAATCTCTCCTTCATTACTTAGTTTACTATAATGACAATGTAACATATTATCTTCTACAGAATAAGTAAAAGCATTCATATCAAATTCAGCTATTTTTTCATCAATAAAATATCTAGTTTCTGAATCAATAGTATATACATTATCATAACTTTTATCTTTAAAATGATAGATAGCCGATCCATTCATAACTACCAGTGGAAAATCAATATCTACATCATCAAATAAATATTCAAGGGAAGATAGCGTTCTTGTGGTTGCGAAAGTAAGAGGCATTTCGTTATAGTATAAATTATTTAATTTGTATTTGATATATGGCGAAATAGTATTAGATGAAGAATTTAAAAGATTGTTTTCAAGGGAAGTAACAAACAAGAGATTCTTGTTTTTGTTTCTTATTAATGATATATTATTAACAAGAAGGGAAATTCCAATTCCAATTAAAGTTGAAATTACTCTGTTTGTCGCAAACAATTCAACCGGTAAACCTCCATTTCTTGATGAAATAGTAACACTGAAGAATGTTAAACAAGTAATAAAAACACTCGTATTTTGTTTAACAAATACCGTAAACCAAATTAATGGAATTATCGCAACAGATACAATTAGAAAAGTAAACAAGTAATATAACACATAATTTTCTACCAATAAATTTAAACCATCTATTAGCACCCATTCACTTAACATAATAACAAGCATTCCGTAATATCCACCAACAACACTACCAAAAGCTCTAATTTTGGCTTGATTAAAACTACTTTTCTTGTTTCGATGTAGGGCATATACTGCAGCAATTGCCGCATAAAACGGTGTATACATATCTGGTAATATTTCTAGATTAAACTTATCTCCAAGTACTAATAATATAATATATACCGATATTGATAAGAATACCGCAATAACTGTTTTTATAATACGTTTCCCTATTTTTGGAATTTCCATAATAAATACCTCATATAATTACTTTATTATATATATTATACTATATTTTACCTATTTTATCAAAAAAAGCTACTTATAAAAGTAGCTTAATGTTTTAATAAATAGTAGTTTTTCTTACCACGACGAATGATTGTATATTTACCACCAATCGCTTTTTCTTTAGATACTACAAATTCTAGTGATTTTTGTTGTGTACCATTTACAAGCACTGCCCCATTTTGAATAAATTCACGAGCTTCACGTTTACTTGATGCGGCTTTAACTGTAACCAACGCATCAATTAAATTCATATCTTCAGTAAGTTCAAGAGTTGGAATTCCTTCAAATCCCATTTCAATTTCATCAACTGTTAAGTCTCCAACTTTACCACTAAATAATGCTTCAGCAAGTTTTACTGCCTTATTATATTCTTCTTCACCATGTAAATCAGAAATAACAGCTTTAGCTAATGCTTTATGAGGTTTTCTTAAATGAGGTTCTGCAGCAAGTGATGCTTCTAATTCTTCAATTTCTTCTTTAGTTAAGAAAGTTAATTTCTTTAAATAATCAATTACTTTACTATCTTCAGAGTTAATTAAGAATTGATACATTTGATAACTTGATGTTTTATTCTTATCTAGCCAAACAGCTCCACCTTCACTCTTACCAAATTTAGTTCCATCAGCTTTAGTGATTAATGGCATTGTGAAACCATATGCTTCTTTACCTGATTTTTTTCTAATTAATTCAATACCAGCTGTAATATTTCCCCATTGGTCTTGACCAGCAACTTGTAATTCACAATTTCTTGTTTCAAATAGGTAATGGAAGTCTAATGCTTGCATAATCATATAACTAAATTCTGTAAAAGTAATACCTGAATCAAGTCTTCTCTTAATAATGTCTTTGGCTAACATATAGTTGATATTAAAGAATTTACCATAATCTCTTAAGAAATCAATGAAGTTTAAATCTTTACACCAATCATAGTTATTAACAACTTCAAACCCGAAGATTTCAATTGCTTGTTTCTTTAAACAATTAAAGTTATGTTCAACTTGTTCTTTTGTAATCATTGGACGCTCAGCACTTGGTTTGGGATCGCCAATTAATCCAGTCGCACCACCAACTAAAAGAATTGGATGATGTCCTGCTTTAGCAAGTCTTTTAGATATTAAGAATGATGAATAATGACCAATATGTAAACTATCACCAGTTGGGTCAGTTCCAATATAGAAAGTCATTCCTCCCTTATTTAATTTTTCTTTTAATTCATCACTACTAATATCGTTAATTAATCCCCTATAAACTAACTCATCATATAAAGTCATAAATATTTTCTCCTTTTATTTTATTATTTTAACGACATTCTTCCAAATTAAAAGTCCTTAGAATGTCAAAAAAGACTTTTTCTAAGGACGAAAAAATTTCCGCGGTACCACCTTAGTTCCTATATATCTATATAGGCCCTCTTTTATTTAAAACTCCATAGGTGTATTTCTAATTATAACAACTCATAATTTTCACCAACCATTATGTCTCTAAAATATCATTATAATTATACTTAATTCTATTTCAACGTTTTCGATTATTTTGTAGAGTCACGCCACACAACTTCGTAAGGAATAAATTCGTGTAGGTCTTCTCCTTCTTCTAATGTTTGTTCCATTAAATTAGTTAATAAATCCATGGCTTTTTCCCCTATTTCATAAATTGGAGTATTAATACATGTAAGTTTAGGTCTAGATAATTCGGCATATCTAGTATTTTGGAAACCAATTACTTGCATTTCATCAGGAATATGAATATGAGCAAGTCTTGCAACATTAGTAAATGAAACCGCCATAGAGTCACGAACTACAATCGCAACATCAGGGTGTCCATCTTTTAACGCTTCTTCATACGCTGGTACATTTAATTCTGTTTTTCCAGATACTTGTAGAACATACGGTTCAAGTCCAGCTTCTTTCATTGCTTCTTGATATCCTTCAACTTTTAAATCATTAACCATGTATTTACGAATAGTCGTAATCATCCAAATTTTCTTATTTCCACGATTAATCATTTCTTTTGTAATATCATAAGCTGCTTTTTTATAATCTATAGCTACACTTGGAAAACTTGGTTCTTTACAAACAGTATTTGTTAAAACAACATCAACACTAACTTCACTTAAAATCTCTAAATGTTCATCAGTAATTTCATCATTGATATATAAAACACCATCGACCCCTGAGGCCATTACGTCTCCCCATAACTCACGTTCACTTTCAATTGTCGCAGCTTCACGATTTAAGTTATTTACAAATAAACGAAGTAAATAACCTCTTTTTCTTGCACAATCGGCAATCCCATTAATCATTTCAGCAACACTACTACGAGTAAGTTCTGGTACTACTACCGCAACCGTAGTTGATTTAGAACTAGCAAGACCTTTAGCATTAAGGTTAGGTTTATAACCTAGTTCTTTAATAATCTTTTCAATCTTTGCTCTAGTCTCAGGGCGAACTTTTTCAGGGTGGTTTAGAACTCTAGAAACAGTCGCAAGTGAAACACCAGCAGCGCCAGCAACATCATAAATCTTAATTTGATTCATCTCATTACCATCCTTTCAGTTAAATGTTCTTTTAACGTTCTTATTATACCATTTTATGAAAATATTTTCAATCATTTTCATTAATTAATTTTCATTATTTTCATTTTTAATTTTTCAACATCTTTATGGATGGTTCCTGCTCCTAGAAATATATATATTCTTTGACCCTTGTCAACCTCAACAGCTTCAACTTTTTCGACATTTTGATATTTTTCAAAAACTTTCTTCACCTGAGCATCAAGTCTTAAATCAACATTTTCTCTAGATGAAGTAAACGTTGGAAACACATATACTTTGTCGAATAAACTAAGAGCTTTATCAAACTCGGAATTTAAAGATAATGTTCTAGAATAGGTATGAGGTTGGAATAAAACAATTTGTTCACGTTTGGGATATTTTTGTTTAAGGGCATCATATAAAGCTTTAATCTCTGTTGGATGATGTCCGTAGTCTTTCACAATAATTTGTTTTTCAAATCTTTCCTCTTCAAATCTTCTTTTGGGTAGCACTATATTTTTAACTTTACTTTTAATAAAATTATTAGAATAACCTAGTCTTTTTAGGGTAATGTAGGCAGAAACAAAGTTATCTACCATATGATATCCATAAAATGGTAAAGTTATTTTTTCATCGTTAATTTCAATTTCAAAACCTTCAATACCTTCTTTTAAAATTCGCACTTTATAGTCTTTCGAAGTATTACCAAAAGTTATAAAGTTACTTCTTTTTTTCACACAATTACTATCTTTAGTAATGACATTTTTTGAATTAGATATCAGTTTATTAAACGAAGAAAATACATCATCAATACTACTAAAATAATCTGGATGATCAAATTCAACTTTACCTAAAACTAAGATATCAGGTCTATAACTCAAGAAATGATCTTTGTATTCACATGCTTCATATATTAAATACTTATAATCTTTAACGGCACCACCTGTTCCATCACCAATTATATAGGCAATTTTTTCTCCCTTTAACATATCAACTATCATCTTTGTAGTTGTTGTTTTACCATGAGTTCCAGCTATTCCAATATGTATCCCTTTAAGTTTACTAATAAACTTATGATAATAACTATATTTAAAATCTAATTCTTTAACTTTTTTTACCTCAACGTTTTTTTCACCATAAGCGTTTCCTATTATATATTCATAATCACCACTAATATTTTCTTCATTAAATTCTAATATTTCAATCTTTCTTTTAAATAAACCTTCTTCAAAACCAAAGTCCTCTTTAACATCACTACCCTTAACTTCATGACCTAAATCATAAAGCATACAAGCAAGACTTGCCATCCCTGAACCCTTTATTCCAATTAAATAATATTTCAAGATAATCACCTATTCTAATATATGTCTATTTATTATTATTTGTGCTTTTTAATTATTTATAAAATAATTTACTTCCTATTATATATAAGAAAAGAGTAATCTAGAAAATCTAGATTACTCTAATTTTATTTATTATTGAGCTTTTTCGTATGCTCCAGGTACCATTGTTGCTAAAGTGATAGTATCAACTACTTGACCATCTTTAGAAACAGTTACAGTGTAAGTTACGCTTGTTCCGAAATCAGGAGCTGCGATTACACGTCCGTTTTCACTAATAATATCTTCATTATTAGATTTGAATGAAATTTCATAATCAGAATATTTATCTAAAATATCTTTTTCTGCACGAATTACTTCGATGATTTCATCCCAGATTTCTAAATCATTTTCTAATAATGGTTGAGGACAATCTTTACCATCAAAGAAGTGATGTCCTTGAACTCTTTCTAATCCTAAGTTATTGTCTTTTAATAAGTTAGCGATTAATTGAGCAGTTACTTGCCATGTATACCATAAGTCTGAACCATAGTTACAGCATGTTTCGATACCAATTGAGTTACGGTTACCACCTGAACCACAGATCATACCAGCAACGTTTTGACCATAGCTCCACCAAGTTGGTCCCATGTAGTATTCACCATTAACAACTTTTACAGGGAATCCTTGGTTGTTGAAGTATTCTTCAACTGGTCTATTATCAATCTTAGCATATCCGAATCCAGCATTGAATGTATCTGTTGATGAAATAGTTCCATCAGCATTGTAGATGTGAGCAGTTCCTCTTGATTTATAATCATAAGTCTTAGGAAGTTTAATTGAAGTTTTCTTACCATTGATTTCGAAGTAGAAGTCATTAGAAGCACTCCATTCAACATCTAATAAATCAACACCATCATAAGCAACACCAGTAGGCATCCAAGTGAAGATTAATTCACCTGCTGCGTTTGTCTTAGTACTATTAGAATAGTATCTAGAGTTAGAGTCACCAGCGTGCCAAGCACCATGATCATGAGATAATGTCTTATAGATTTCAGCCTCACCATTAGCATTACCTTTATTACCAGTTACATAGTGGATAGACACGTCTGCATTACCACTTGAGAAATAAGATGCATGGTTATCTGTATCAGCTGTAGCGTCAAATCCAGCAGTATAGTGGAATGTAATGAATTCTAATCCTTCAGTTACGTTAGTATTTGCGTAGTAGTCATTAGATGCATCACCAGCAGCTAAATATCTGTCATCATATTTGAATTCATGATTATAGAAGATTTGGCTTACGCTTCCATAAATGTCAGCATAGTATGCAGGAGTACCAGCACCAATACCTAAATCATATTCAACGAATACATTACTTTCATGTTCAGCAACGATAAATTTCATAACATCTACTAATTCAGCTTTTAATACTGTTACATAAATATCTTGATAAATTTCACTATTACTTTCTAAAGCAACACGAATCTTAGCTAAACCTTCAGCAACACCAGTTACTAAACCAGTAGAGTCAACTGTTGCTAATTCAGGAGTTACGCTTGACCAAACAAGTTTTTCACTTGATCCATCGCGTTTAACATATTGAGCTAATAATTGAGTTGTACCATTAATAGCGATATATGATTCACCTTCATAAGAAGATACAAAATGATCAGGAGAGTATACTTCCATTGTAAATTCATCAGCTTTATTTCCTGCTGCTTGAGAGATAATCTTAATAGTTACAGTACCATTAGTTAAGGCAGTAACAAATCCTTTATCATCTACAGTAGCAACTTCAGGATTTGAAGATTCAAATTTAACAGTTTGGATAGTTGCATCAGTTGGGTTAAGAGCCCATGTTAATTGTAATGTTTCAAATCTCTTAATTTCTGTTACTTTGTTAGTAATTGAAATAGATTCAACAGGTTTACCTTCAGCGAATTTAGCATATAAAGTTGTATCTGCATTAATAGTAGTTACAGCTTCACCAGTAAATTCAGGGTTAGTATACCAACCTAAGAAGTTATAAGCACCAGAATAAGCTTTTGGTAATTCTAAATCAGCATACCAAGTACGAACACCTTTTGCTTCTTCAGATTTACTTAATTTATCCCAGAATCCATTTGCATTATCAAATACAGAGTGGTCAACAGATGTATAAGATGTACCAGGTCTGATTGTTGTTCCGATTAAGAATGAACGGAATGCATAAGAAATACCATAGATAGCATCTCCACTATATGTAGTACCATTAATTAATGCTCTTAATCCTAGAACGTTACAGTTATTAGATGCTAAATCTCTTACTGATAATTCATATAAGTATTCAGCTAACCATAACCATTTTTCTCTAACTGTTGTTCCATCAGCTAAAGTTTTTTCATAGAATGTATGATAATCAATATCAGTGAATGATCCTGTAGGGATATCAGCACCAGTTGTATAACCTTTACCTAATGCAGCACTATAATCTTTAACGAATGCGTTAACTAATGCTTCACGGCTTTCATAATCGATACTTCCTCCGTTTAATACGAATGTTACATCGTATCTTGCAGAAGTTGTCCAGTTTGCATAAACTGTTGTATCTTCAGTTAATTCAAATGAATTAATATAGTCTGTTCCGCCTTCAGTTAATGACCAACCTAAGAATGTTGCACCAAGTTGTTCAGGAGTAGGAAGTTCAATTTTAGTTCCTTCGTATGCTTTATCAACTAATCCTTGAGCTGTTCCACCATTTAATACATAAGTTACATTATAAACAGGGATTGCTTCATATTTAGCATATAAAGTTACGTCTGCAGTTTGAGCTCCTAAAGTTTTAACTGCTTCACCAGTAAATTCAGCATTGTCATACCATCCAGCAAGTCTCATTCCGTCGAGTCTTGGAACGATAATGTTAGGGTCTGTTGTTGCACCTTCAATAAATGTTGTAGGAGCTTCACCACGAATAACGCCACCATTAGTAACGAAAGTTACATTGTGAGTTGTAATACCTGCTAAAGCAGCCTCTTTACTAGCCGCTGGGTTAGCATTTGTTCCAGTAGCTTTACCTGACCAAACAGGATCTTGGAAGAAATAGTTTCCATCAACAACTAATTTATCAGTTGCTAAAGCTAATGATACTTTTGATGATGTACCAACAAATGCATTGTTCTTAATATTAACAGCAGTTATTGTTGAAGTATCACTTGATCCTTTTTCTCCACGAGCTTGAAGAACGTTACCTTTAACATTTTCGAATACGTTTCCAATATAGTTAACAGTAGTTGTTGGATCTAAATTAATTACAGATGCACCACTTTGAGCTACTGTACCTTTGAATACGTTTCTATTAAAGTTAATAATTGTATCATATGCAACAAGAGATGTTCCTAAGTAAACTGTCCAGTTATCACCAGGCCAATCAAATTCGTTTTCTTCGATTGTGATGATACCAGCAATCTTAGTTAATTTAACACCATCAATATAAGTTGATGTTGAACTATCTTGTCTGAATAAGTTACCAGTAATTAATGCGTCAGTTACTTTTGCTTCACCTAAAATTGCACGATAATGTGAATTATTATTAGGGTTAGAAGATACAAACTCAGAATCAAATACTTTGAATCCTTTAATTTCACCAGTGATTAAAACTACAGATTGGCTATTAGCAGTTGGAGTTCCACCTAATTTACATTCAGTAATTGTGATGTTTTCTCCACCTTTAATTGTAACACCAGTTGTTGCTGTTAATTTTAATCCTTCAAGAACTACGTTCTTAGCATTGATTGTTACAGATTTTAAAGTTGTGATAGCTTCGCCTTCAGTTGTACCAACTAATACGATACCATCTTTTTCGATTGTTACATCTTCGTCATATGATTTAGCATCAACAACGATGATTGATCCAGCTTCTGCAGCTTCTACTGCAGCAGCAATAGTTGCATAGTCTTTACCTTCACCAACGTATAATGCATCTAATTCCCATTGAGCATAAAGAACCACGTTTTCATCTTTTAAAGTCTTAGGTAATTTAGTTAAGTATTCAGTTGAACCTTCAGCTAATGTCCATCCTAAGAAATCATAATCTTGTCTTGTTAATGTAGGAAGTTCTAATTCTACACCAAATTGATATTGAGTAGGAAGTTCAGTTGCACAAGAACCACCTTTTAATTCGAACGCAAGAGTTCCATATGTTGGTTCAACCCAACCAGGTTCAACGAATCTTGCATATAAAGTTACATCTCCTCTTGTTCCCATTGGTAATGAAGAAACCTTTTCACCAGCAAAATCAGCTTCTAAATACCAACCATAGAATTCTTTACCAGCTAATACTGGAGTAGCAAGAGTAAGTGGTAAATCATTAGATGTATATTTTTCTGCATGTTCAATTGTTGTTGTATTTGTATTAATTGTGACATTACTTGGATCATAGAACTTAACAGTTGTATTTCCACTTGCGATATCACCATCAATAACTACATATAATCCATCAACATTAGATGTTCTGATATCAGCAGTTGTTGAATATAATGATGAATCACTATGAACAACCATTACTAAACGTCCATCAACCCATTGTGAACTTGGCCAACTAGAACCAGCTTTACGATATTTTTCAACTTTATAAACATTTCCAGCCACAGGTGATAATTCCCAACGTTCTGCCCAACCAGTATTAGCAGGGTATGAACTGAATAAGAATACAGATGTTGCATAGTTAGATAAATATCCAGAAGCACAGTTAGTTTGAACAGTGTGTTTAGCTTCACCAGAAACAGTTGCAGTTTCTTCAACTAATGTCCAAGAACCACCGTTTAATTCATAAGTGATTTTATATTCTTGGTTTTGAACGTATGCAGGAACGTCAGTTTCGTTCGCATAGTATGGTTCCCAAGTTGCATTTAAGAATTTATCTGCAGTAGGGGCTACATCATAGTAGTTGTTAGTTGCATCGATATTATAACCATTACTATTCTTAACATAATATGTTGCAGCACAGTTTAATAATTTATTGTAGTTAACTTTTACTTCTTGAGTTGTAGCAGTTCTGCTTGAATTTACATCAATTCTAACAAGCATGTAAGAGTTATCAACTGTATTGTGGTTGAATGCAATATTTGAAATACCATCTTCAGCACCAGAATAGCTTGCCATTCTTAATGCACAGTGTGAACCTGCAGTTTGACCACAGTCAACGAATGTGTTATTTTCAAATACATAACTACCTTCTTGGTAATCTAAGAACCATAATACATATTGTGCAAATCCTTCGAAACGAGTACCAGTGATTTCAACGTTACCTTTAATACCATATGCACAACTTGCTTCATTACCAAATTTAATAGCATCGTTATAACTATTACGTACAGCTACGAAGCTTGAATCTTTAATAGTTAATCCATTAACTTGGTCAAAGTAAGCAGCCATTGGTCTTCCATCAGCACGATCACTCATCTTAACTTGTACTAATGCGATGTTCTTATATTCAACATCAGCAGTTGTACTTGAGAAGTAGAATGGAGCTGTAGTACTTACACCTGAATTAATTGTAGATCCTTTTGACCATACGTTCTTAATTACAGCGTTCGCACATCCATTTGCTCCACCCATAACGCGAGCTTTTCCAGTTGTTTGGATACCATCAATTGTAACATTATCAGCAGAGATAATTAAATCGCTTGTGAAAACTGTTTCAGTTGTTCTAGCTTCTGTTACAGGGTTAACACCAGCGTTAGCTCCTAATAATGTAATTGATTTAGTAATTTCAATACCTTCATATTCACCAGCTTTAACTAAAATTGTATCACCATCTTTTGCAGCTTCTAATGCTAAAGCGATTGTTGCGTAAGCATTAGGATCAGCAGGATCAACAACTAATGTTCCGCTTGGAACAACTGGAGTATCAGGTTGATCTGGAACTTCATAGTTAGGATCATCAGCTTCACAAACTGTACATTTACCATTTTCATAGTTATGTCCAGTAGCAGGAACTTCCACTTGTGCTACTAAGATTTCTCCACATGTAGAACATTTCTTACCTTCAGTTAATCCTTGTTGTTCACATTTAGCTTCTTGTGCAGGTAATACTTCTTCAGTATGTACATGAACTTCTTGTTCCCATTTAGCTACATATTTACCTTCAGCAATAATTGTTTCAGTTTTTTCTTCACCTAAATACCAACCTTCAAATGTATAACCTTCTTTAGTTGGAACTGGAATTGTAGTACCAGTATAAACTTTAGTTGGAACTCCATTTAATGCGGCTAATCCTCTAGTTAAATTTTCACTTACAGAGTAATCAACCATACATAATGCATAGATATCTGCTGCTACAGGCAATTTAGCATTAATGAATCCTTCAACCCAGAATCTCCATAATGTTCTAGCATTTCCACCATCACCAATATTAACAGCGTTTGTATCACCATTAATCATTCCTTCTAACATAATCTTTGTATTTTCATAGTGTACATAGTAACCATGATCAGGAGTCATGTTAGCGTTAGCTGCTTTAGTAATTTCTGCTAAT
>JAFTPH010000028.1 GCA_017463365.1 Bacilli bacterium | reverse complement strand
TATTATCTGGCCAAAAGAAAATCCCTACTTTTTCAAGTAGGGATTTTATCACTAGAATTCTTTACAGGCTACTTTTCATTCATTATTTTAAATGTTATTTATAACCTATTTTCCCCAGAATTTTTTACAGGGCCTTTTTTAGTTTTAATTTAATTAATCATTAAAGTTTAAAGTATTAACAGTTTTTACTCCATCTTTAGTTACAGAAATTACACATCCTGCATAATAGTTTTTACTATTCCAGTTACACATTGCAAGTTCTAATGTAACTGTTTGACCTGCATATTGTTTTAAGAATGAGTATTGGTTAGCACTAGATGAATATAAAGTCATTTGTAATGATTCATCTTGAACACCACTAATTTTAATACTTGTGAAATATGCAGTTTCAACTAAAATAATTTTAGCTTCAACAACATATACTTCAGTTGAATGGTCATCATTTACATCAAATTTATATAATTCTTCAATTGTTTTACCAGTAATGAATGTTTTTGTTGAATATTCATGGTTACCGTAATAGTTAACTAAAATTTCAGCATTATAAATGTTAATTTGACCTTTACCTGTATAATCTTCTTTAATTTTGTGATCTTTTATTCCTTTAACAACAACTTCATCACCAGGAGTAAGTGTTGAAAGAACACTTGCATCATTAACCACTACCGCAATAGTTCCTGTTTCATCAATTAAATAGAAACCAGATTGGTTAACTAAAGATGAAGCAACAATACCTCTTACAGTTACTTCAGTATCATCTGCTGTATTAATAGCTCCAATTACATTTAAAGCATCAAATGATTGAGGAGCATTAACACTAATTTCTAAAGTTACGCTTGCTTTAGAATCAGCATTTTCTGCATTAATAGTGATTACTGCTTTACCAGTATTTTTAGTATGGAAAATCACTTTACCATCAACTTCTTCAAAATATGCAACATCAGGATTATTTGAAGAGTAAGTTAATTTAACATCTTTTATACCAATCAATTCGTTACTTACGCTTGTTAATACTTCAAAAGCAGGGTCTGCTTCATATACATTTAAGAATTGTCCAACTGCATGATATTCTAAAGCATAGTTTGCTGCATCTTTTGTATCAAAATCAAAGTTTTCATTTTTAACTTCAATTGGTAAGAAACGGAAGAAACAACTTGTAGCTGTGGCTTTCGCGTTAATAGCTGTTACATAAACAGTACAGATTTTTCCATCAAATTCATCTAACCAACTAAAATCATCACCATTACATGCAGTATAAACATATGTTCCTGTTTCACCATCTAAATCATTGATATAGTAGTTAACAAATCCATTACCTGGAGCTTTTTTAACATAAGCTGTTACTTTATAAATTTTATTAGTAATATTTTCAGAAACAGGTGTTTCTAAAATAGCTTTAACAGTTGTTTCTTCAATCCATGATTTGTCATAAGCGTTATTACCTTTATCGTTAGAAACAACTTTCGCATTTTGTAATTGGCAGCTACCTTTATAACCAAATTTTTGAGCGTTTGATTGTTCTTTTTCTAAAACATAATATGTTTTTTCACCAGCAATTGTAACTTTATTTCCTTCTGCTACTGCTGCAGTGGCATCACTTCCATATACATAAATTGAACCAGTGTTATCTACAACGTAGAAACCATTAGGGTTCATACCAAAAGCATAAGTGATTTGTGCAACAACCCCAGTAATTTGAAGTTTTTGTCCAACTTGTGCTTCACGTGCTTCTTTGATAGTTACCGCTTTATATTCAGCATCATCAACTTCAACTTTAGCATGTTTAAATTCTTGTAAGTAACCACGGTCCATTTCAGGGTTACCTTTATATGTTTTTAACATACCATATAAAACAACTTCGTCTCCGGCAACTGGTTTGTCAGCCATCGCATCATATCTTGTTGATTCATCTTTAGAATATACCCCATAGATATATAAATCGTTTGTTCCATCTGTGATAGTCATTTCACCATATGTTGCGTTTGAAACTTTTTTGATTGTTCCATAAACATAGAATTTTTCAGCTGTACCAGCTTCACCAGCTTCTTGAGCTTTTTGTAAAGCTTCAGCAATGCTAATGCATGGATAGTTATCTTTAATACTAGCTTCAGGTTTTTGATCTTCACCATCTCCAGGATTAGGATCTACATCATCTTTACAATCTTCATGTTCTGGATTTTTTTCACAATCCACAACATCATTTTCAGGATCTTTTTCTGGATCTTCTTGAGAATTACCACAAGAAATAAGAGTTAATCCCACAATTACTACAAATAATAAACCAAATAATCTTTTGAATAATTTAGACATTTTAAAAGTACCTCTCCTATTTTATTATCATTCTTATTATATCATAAAACTAGAATATATGGTTAGAAAACATTAAAAGAAAAATCCCCTTTTAGTTTTCCTAAAAGGGAACTTTATATATTATTTTTAATTAATCATCGTATTCTAATAAATCCTCTATACGACAACCTAAAACATTAGAAAGTAATAAAAGTGTAATACCTGCCGCTTTATTAATATCTTTGGCTCTAATCTCATATTGTTGTAAAGTGCGAACACTTATTCCAACTTTTTCCGCAAGTTCTCTTTGAGAAAAACCTCTAATTTTACGTTGAAGTTGTAAATGCGTTGAAAAAGTTTTTTTCCTTATTATTGCGTTAAGAGTATCAATAAATTTCATTTCTGATGCCTCATGTAATGTTGGATAAAGTTTTACTATTTCTTTCATTGTAATATATTTTTTTATTTCTTTAAAACTTCTTCTTGTATACCATTGGTAATAAGCTAAAATCCATCCACACCAATATTCTTGTGAATAATCATATTCTATTTGACATCGAGGAAATTCACTCATCGAATTAGCTTTTAAAAATACTTCCATTACAAGTTCCGTACCTGAAATACCTGATACATATTTAGGTATGCCTTTTTCTATCTTTTCAGCAAATTCTGTACTAATAAATAAATCCATAAAACTATCAATATCTATTTTACAGTAGTTTACCGCATAGTCCATTGCTTCTCCTAAATTTTTCATCACATCATCTAAATATTGTTCATCGTAAGCGACAATCATTAGCTAATACCTCCATTTTGATAATATCTCTTATATATAAACCATTCAGATCACTTTTTTCTATTTCTTTAAAATATGCTTTTCTTGCTTCTTCATCACGTACTTTTCTTCTAACATAATAAATATTGTTATCTACATTTTCATAAGAAAGATATTTTATTCTTTCAAAAACTTTAGAACTTTTCAAAACGATTTGTTCTCCTAAATCTCCAAGTTTCATTGCGTATGAAAGTTGTGAAAGCGAAATTTCATTATTTAAAAATGCTCTAGCAAAAGAAAAGTAAGAATCATCTGCTCGATATCCAATAATAATATCATATTTAGATAAATCAATTAAATAATGTTTTTTTAACCATTCTGCTCCTTTTTTCATAACAGGGGTCGAAATTCGAAAATTTCGATATTCTATTAATAAAGCTAACCAATGCAAGATTGTATATTCATTTGATGTAAGATCAAGGATTTCAAGTCCTGTTATATCGATTTCATATTTATTTACAAATCCATCGGTATTTATGCTACATGCCCATTCTCTAGCAAGTTCTAAATGTTCTGTACAATAAAATCCTTGCCCATAATCATTATAAAGTTTACCCTTTCCATACAAAGGTTTTTTGACAATTTCTGGTGAACCGTGATATAAAATTAGTTTTTCCATTTTTATTTCCTCCATACTTCTTTAGAGTTATATATATTTATTATACTTCTAAAGAAGTAGTTTGTCAATGTTTTTTAAAAAATAAATAAAAATATCCAATAGAAAAAACCTACTCGTATATACAAGTAGGTTTTTTCTAAATTTTATACTACTCCTTGAGCTTTCATTGCTTCTGCAACTTTAATGAATCCGGCAATGTTTGCTCCGGCAACTAAGTCATCACCTAAACCATATTCTTTAGCAGCTTTAATTGAAGAATCAAAGATATTTTTCATAATTCCTTTTAATTTTTCATCAACTTCTTCGCTACTCCAACTATAACGCATTGAGTTTTGGCTCATTTCAAGTCCTGATACCGCCACTCCTCCGGCATTAACAGCTTTTGACGGCGCAACAATTACTCCGTTTGTTTTTAGATAAGCCATTGCTTCATTAGTAGTTGGCATATTAGAAACTTCGACATAGTATTTAATACCATTTTCAACAATTTGTTTAGCTTCTTCAAGTCCAACTTCATTTTGGGTTGCACAAGGCATTAAAATATCTGCTTTAACTTTCCATGGTTTTTGATTTGGAAAAAATTCAACATTAAACTTTTCTGCATAATCTTGAACACGGTTTCTACAACTTGCACGCATTTCTAATAAGTAGTTTATTTTTTCTTCTGTTGATACACCATCTGGATCATAGATATATCCATCTGGACCAGATAAAGTTACAACTTTACCACCAAGTTCATTTACTTTTTTAACTGTTCCCCAAGCAACATTACCAAATCCCGATACCACAAATGTTTTACCTTTAATATCATCATTAAAATATTTTAGTAATTCATCAGTGTAATATACAGCTCCATAACCTGTTGCTTCTGGTCTAATTAATGATCCACCATATGATAAACCTTTACCAGTGAAAACTCCGGTAAATTCATTACGTAATCGTTTATATTGTCCAAACATATACCCAACTTCTCTTGCACCTACACCAATATCTCCAGCTGGAACATCAGTGTCAGCCCCAATATGACGAGTAAGTTCAGTCATAAAACTTTGACAAAAACGCATTACTTCTCCATCACTCTTACCTTGAGGATCAAAATCAGATCCACCTTTTCCACCACCCATTGGTAGCGTTGTTAGGGCATTTTTAAATGTTTGTTCAAATCCTAAAAATTTAATAATTCCTTCATATACTGATGGATGGAAACGAAGTCCACCTTTGTATGGTCCAATAGCACTATTAAATTGCACTCTAAATCCACGATTAACTTGAACAACTCCTTGATCGTCAACCCATGGAACACGGAATTTAATCATACGTTCTGGTTCAACCATTCTTTCAATTACACCTAGTTTTATATATTCAGGATGAGCATTTAAAACAGGTTCAATTGATGATAACACTTCTTCAACAGTTTGGTGAAATTCAACTTCTCCTGGATTTCTTTTAATAACTCTTTCCATTAATTCATTTAAATATTGGTTTTTAAAATTCATAATTCGTCACTTCCTTCAAATCAATTGATTTTTATAGTAAATATTATAACATTTTCGCTTTATCCATACAAGAAATTTGTTCAGCTTTATTCCATTTTATCAAATAAAATAGATATTCTCTTATATATAAAGAAAGTAATAACCGAAGTTATTATGGACAGAACTAAATTAAATAATCCTGCACCAAATATTAAATACATCGTCATATAATTTCCTTCATTAATACCAGGAATTACAGAACATGCTTTAACAAAAACTTCAACGTTCCCCCCCATAAAAAGTTCAATATAAAATGGAACTAATACTACTCCGTTCGCAATCACTGCTGATACTACCCATACTAAGCATCCAATTCCTAAACTAATAAGTGCTCCTTTTTTACTCTTAATTTTTTTGTAAATAAGAGACGTACTTAATACCAAGATACAACCTATTATAATATCCGCCATTTCTCCTACATAACTAGTTGTTGTTCCAGATAAAAAGAGTTTTAAAACAGTCTTAATAATTATAATCAAACATCCCCCTACTGGACCTATCGCGAAACCACCAATTAAGGCTGGCAAATTAGAAAACTGAATTTCTAAAAATTGTGGAAAAATAAACGATAAGGGAAACGAAAAGATTGGCAAGTATAAAAGGGTACTGATTGCTGATAAAATCGCTATTTGTACAATTTTCATGGTATATTGTCGTTTCATAAATAACCTCCAATAAAAAATGCCCTATAATTATAGGGCAATAAAAAATACTATTTTCCTTTTCTTCTTTCATCTAGACTTTACTATCGGTATTGGAATTACACCAATTCATGCATAAAATGCTCGTGGACTTTACCACCGGTCGGGAATTTCACCCTGCCCTGAAGATTTAATTGTATAGCATATATTATACTATAAATATATTATTCCCGCAAGAAAGAAACCTTATTTTTTATCTTTTTTCGTTTGTTCATTATTTCTTATTTCTCTTGCGATTTCATATCGTAAATTATCTTCTAATTCTTTTTCTTTTTGAAAATTTTTATTAATATTTCGAATTTCATTATTAATACTTCGATGTTTCATAAAAAATGCCCCCTTGTAAAATTTTATACAAAGGGGCTTAGTTTTATGATATATATTTCTTAATATCTTGATAACTATAACCTTTAGCAAGCAACTTTTGGGTTATTTTATTTTTATCAAGCGTTTTAGTTTTTAATTTCTTAATTTCTTCTGCTAAGCGTTTTTCAATATTAGCAGTAAAATTTATCTCATTAAATACTTGATTTATAACATTACTAGAAAAACCATCTCTTAATAGTTTTTCTTGAATTTTTTGTTTTTGGTAATTAATTGGGTAAGTATTTAATTTTACTTGATGTTTTTGAGCTTGTTTAATTAAATCATCAATTACAAGTTCTAAAGGGTAATCAAGAGATACTTTATTGATTATTTTTAAATCTACCCCTTTTTGTTCTAATTGATGTTTAAAATATTTAAGTCCTTTACCTTTTCTAACTACTTCATCAAGATATTTATAAGCATATGCTTCATCATCAAGTAAACGCATATTACTAATTCGATCGATAATTAATTTTATATGCAAATCACTTATTTGGTTTTTTCTTAAATAGTCTTTTATTTCTTTAGTAGTTCGGTCTTTAAAACTTAAGAAATTTAAGCACTTATTAAACCAAACACTCATATTAGATGAGTCAATAATTTGTTGCCATTCATCAATGGTAAATTCTTTATCTTTTAAAATTCGGAAATTAACAATTTGATCTTCTAAAAGAACAATGGCATCTGGTTCTTCTTTGAGATACTCAACTTTGTATTTATCACTTTTTCCTACTTGTTTTACTTTTGTAATTTTAATTATTTGGAGATTTTCTTTCATTGTGTTCATATGTAAATCCTTCACCATGAACTTCGCTAGCTTTAGTGACAAATACAAAAGCATGTGGATCAATTTCTAAAGCAATTGATCTTAAGAAATAGTATTCTCTTGTTGTTAAAACACAAAGTAGGGTTTTGTTATCCTCATTAGAGTAACCTCCACGTGAATAAATTTCAGTAACTCCACGATTAAGTTTACGATAAATTTCTTGTTTCATTTCTTCACATTTATTAGTTACAACATATGCAGCTCGAACATTAAAACCACCAAAGACAATATTGTCCATAACTATTCCACTTATTACTACATAGGTTATTCCGTATAAAACTAATAGAACCGGCGGAAGAGAACTAAAATTAGTTAAAGCCCCTATTAAAATGATGGCACCATCAATAAATACTAACGATACTGATAAGGGAATTTTAAAATATCTTAAACCAATTAATTGTAAAATGTCAACCCCCCCAGTTGAAGCTCCATATCTAATAGTTAGTCCTAAACCTGCTCCCATAATTAATCCGGCTCCTAAAACGATTATAAAGGTATCACCTTCAAAAACCGGATATAGATTCTCAGGAATAATTTGTTCAAGTAAGAAACTATATACCGGATACATTACGGTTCCATAAATTGTTTTAAAGAAGAAACTCTTACCTAAGAAAATTAATCCAATTAATAATAGCACCAAGTTAACAACTAATAAAATAAATGAAGATGGTACTTTTTCCCCAAAGACATTTTTTAAAATAACTCCTATTCCACTTACTCCACCAAAGATAAAGTTGTTTTTATCAAGGAAAAAAGTGAATGTTATTGATATTAATAAAACTCCTAGATTAATTATTAAAAATTCTTTAATACGTTTTTTGTTTAAATATTTCTTTAATTGTAATTTCATATTTTCACCTATTAATTATTTTGACGCATTATATTTTAAATATGCATCAATAAAAATATCTAAATCACCATCTAATACATTATTGGGATTCGATGATTCAACATTTGTTCGATGATCTTTAACCATTGCGTAAGGATGTAAAACATAGCTTCTAATTTGACTTCCAAACGCATTGTCACTATTATTCCCACTAATTCCCGAAATTTTTGCTTTACGAGAAGCTTCTTCTAATAAGTAAAGTTTAGTTTTCAAAACTTGCATCGCCTTTTCCCGGTTTTGAATTTGGCTTCGTTGATTTTGACAAGATACAACAATTCCTGTAGGTAAATGGGTAATTCGTACTGCCGAATCAGTTTTGTTTACATGTTGTCCACCTGCTCCACTTGAACGGTAAGTATCAATTCTTAAATCATTTTCATTTATTTCAATATCAATATTATCATCTATTTCCGGTGTTACATGACACGCTGAAAAACTCGTATGACGTCTAGCGTTAGAATCAAATGGTGAAATTCTAACTAAACGGTGAACTCCATGTTCTGATTTTAAAATACCATATGCATTAGAACCTTTAATTAAGAATGAAACGCTTTTAATACCCGCATCTATTGCTTCTTGATAATCTAGAAGTTCAAAAACAAAACCTCTTCTTTCAGAGAAGCGTTTATACATTCGGTAAAGCATTAGGGTCCAATCTTGAGATTCAGTTCCACCAGCTCCTGGATGTAATTCAATAATGGCATTATTAGAATCATATTCTCCATTTAACAATAGTTTCTCTTCAAAACTATGCATAGCTTGATCAATTTTTTTGATTAAATTATCCGCATCTTGATATAATTCTTCATCATCTAATTCTAACATCATTTGAAGTTCTTCATAGTAATTATTTAATTCCTCAAAAGATGCTAGTGTTTCTTTACATTCATTACTTTTATTAATCGTTTTTGTCGCATTAGCAGCATCATCCCAGAAATCACTTTTTGACATTTGGGCTTCTAAACTACTAATTTCTTCTTTTAGAGAAGCTGGTTTTATTACTTTTTCAATTGATACGATTTTTATTTTTAATTCGTTTGTGTATTTCACAATTTCAAATTTTTCCATAACTTCTCCTTTCTTTTCCTAAAGAAAACTCAAAGAAATCTTTGAGTTTCATCTTGTAAGTCTATTTTTGATTAGCTCCACAACAATGTTTGTATTTACGTCCTGACCCACATGGACATGGATCATTACGGCCTACTTTTTCTGAAGCTTTAACAGGTTTACGTTTTGTTACTTCTTCACTTCCACCTGATGTTCCAGTAGGTTTGGCTACTTCTTCACGTTGTAGATTTTGTTGAACTTGGGCACGGTTTACAAGTTGAACAACTTGATCTTCAATACCACAAATCATATTATTAAACATCTCAAATCCAATTTCTTGATATTCACGAAGTGGATTTAATTGAGCATAAGATTGTAAGCGAACACTTTGACGTAAAGAGCTCATTTGGTCAATATGTTCCATCCAGAAACGGTCAATAATTCTTAATAATACTACTTTTAAGAATTCACGGAATTGTTCCATTGGTACAATTTCTTTCTTTTCTTCTAAACCTTGATGGAATTTATCAAGAACATATTGTTGTAATTCTTGAATATTTTTATCATCAAATTCATCTTCTTCAACTGCTGTAAGGTTAAAGAACATTCTTACAAATTCATTGTTAAAGCGAGTTTTATCTAAAGTTTCAGTTTTTTTATCTACTTCAAAATAAGTAGGGATTTTTCTTGTAACCACTGATTCCATCATTTTTAATACAAGTGGTTCCATATCATCTAAGAATAATACATCATTACGTTGTTTGTAAATAACTTCTCTTTGTTTACGTAATACTTCGTCATATTCAACAACACTCTTACGATTATCAAAGTTATATCCTTCAACTTTACGTTGAGCGCCTTCAATAAATTTAGATAAAACTTTCATTTGAAGTGGTAATTCATTACCTTCTTCATCAGTTTCTTTACCAGTACCCATATTAACAATCATTTTAAAACGATCACTACCGAAACGTTTTAATAGATCATCTTCTGCTGATAGGTAGAAGCAGCTATATCCTGGATCTCCTTGACGCCCACTACGTCCTCTTAACTGGTTATCAATACGACGTGATTCATGACGTTCAGTTCCGATAACCGCAAGTCCCCCAAGTTCGACAACACCTTCACCAAGTTTGATGTCCGTACCACGTCCAGCCATGTTGGTTGCGATAGTAACGGCACCTTTTTCCCCGGCTTTTGCGACTATCTCTGCTTCACGTTCATGTTGTTTCGCATTTAATACGTTATGAGGAATTCCACGTTTTTTAAGTAAACTTGATAATAATTCACTTGATTCAATAGAAATTGTCCCAACAAGAACTGGTTGTCCTTTTTTATGACGTTCAGCAATATCTTTAGCGATTGCTTTATATTTACCTTCCATAGTCGCAAACATAACGTCTTCATCATCAATTCTTCGAATTGGTGCATTTGTTGGAATTTCCACAACAAACATATTATAAATATTTCTAAATTCTTCTTCTTCCGTTTTAGCTGTCCCAGTCATTCCAGCAAGTTTATGATACATTCTAAAGTAGTTTTGGAATGTGATAGTCGCTAAAGTTCTTGTTTCTTTTTTAATTTCAACATGTTCTTTTGCTTCAATGGCTTGGTGTAACCCTTCACTCCATTGACGACCATGCATTAAACGACCAGTAAATGGGTCAACGATAACAACTGTTCCATCTTGAACAACATAGTCAACATCATTAAACATTGTATAGTTAGCTTTTAAGGCATTATTAATACGGTGTAAAAGGTTAACATATTTAACATCATATAGGTTTTCAAGACCAAAGAACTTTTCTGCTTTTTCCATACCACTTTCATTTAAAGAGATATGTTTTGATTTGATATCAATATCGTAATCTTCTTCTTTTAACCCTCTAGCGAAAGTATTAGCTTGCGCATAAAGATTAGCTCCGGCTTTTTCTCCCCCAGAGATGATTAATGGCGTTCTTGCTTCATCGACCAAGATTGAGTCTACTTCATCGACAATCGCAAAGTTCAATGGACGTTGAACCATTTTTTCTCCATGAATTACCATATGGTCTCTTAAGTAGTCAAATCCAAGTTCGTTATTAGTTGAATATGTTATATCACAGCGATATTGTTCTTGCTTTTCTTCACTAGACATATCACGTAAGTTTAACCCAACTGTTAAACCTAAATAACGGTGAACTTCACCCATTTCTGTAGCATCACGATTTGCTAAGTATTCGTTAACAGTAACAATATGAACTCCAAGTCCACTTAAAGCATTAAGGTATGCGACAAGAACAGAAGTTAAAGTTTTACCTTCACCAGTTTTCATTTCCGCAATATTACCATAATGCATTGCGGCAGCCCCAATAATTTGCACTTTGTATGCTCTTAATCCTAAAACTCTAGCAGCGGCTTCACGAGCTGTTGCGAAAGCAGGAACAATAATATCATCTAAAGTTTTACCATCAGCAAGCATTGCTTTAAATTCAACAGTTTTGTTTTTTAAAGCTTCTTCACTTAAGTTTTTATATTCTTCTTCAAGTTTTAAAACTTTATCTGCTATTTCTTCACATTTTTTAAATTCTTTATATGTAGGATCAAATAATTTTTTGAACATATATACCTACCTTTCTATCTAATATATATAATACCACTTTTTTTAACTTTTATCAAGCATTATATTTAAAATAAAGCTAATTCCTCTTCTTTTTTGTAAACAACAGGGATGCTTAAATTATTTTTATTTATCTTTAAATCTTTAGTGAAATCTTTTAAGATAATATCAACATATGGAGTTGGATTATAATCTTTTTTGCTAGATAAAGTTCCACCACCTGTGACATTTCCAAACATTTCTCCCCAACCACCAACATAGTTTAGATATTCTTGGAAATCATTATAGTGATTATAAGTATAGAAAACATATTTTTCATTAATATCAATAATTTGATTACCATTTTGGTCATATCTGCTATATACAATACGAGCGGCTCCTCGTTCAATACTTTGACCATTATTATACGGGATTGCTGGATATTTAGGATCACAATCAGTTCCAGTTGTTCCTAAGTCAATTTCATAGTATTTTAAATCTCCACCACAGCCACTGATATTTGGAAGTTCAGGTTCATATGGATATTTAGAGGTACTTCCACTAAATTGGGTATTATTTACCCGCAAATATTCTTTCCAAATACTACTTGTTGGTTTAGCTTTTTTACTTGGGTTATAGTTTGCTGGAACATCACCAAAAGCAAATACGTATGCGGCTACATCTTCTAATGTAACATACCCACCACCTTTGAATACCATATCTACAACTTTACCTGTCTCATCAACAACTAAATAAGTATTTCCATCTTCAGAATAATAACAATTACTATTTTTTAAATACTTCCCGTCTTCCATTGGACGTTCTTCAGCAAGCGTTGGTTCTTGATCTTGTTCAGCAATTGATCCAGACATAAATCCATGTAAAGAACGGTAATATGCATCCATATAACTTGTTGCTTCAGTATAATTAGCATAGAATTCTTCTTTTGACATTCCTTCATAAGGGTCTGTTAAAATTGCTTCCACAAAAATAGTAACTTGATTACTAGTAGTTCCAAATACTTTAGATTCAATAACTACTTTACCTTCACTAATACCAGTTAATACATCCCCCTCTAAACTAGCATATTCTGTTCCACTCACAATGTAATAACTTACCTCATCAAGGAATTCTTCATTGCTTAAAATTGCTTCTACTGATAAACTACTACCAATTTCTAAATTATTACTTGGAGTTATTAAAGTAATATCTATTTCTTCAGAGGCTTTTACTTCAAAAGTAATCATATCAGTTTCACCATCAAGATTTACCGTAATAGTTGATATTCCTTCTTTAATTCCGGTAACCATACCATCAACACTAATAGTTACACTATCTCCTTCAATTAACCACTTAATATCGCCAGTTAAATCTTCGCTTTTGTCAATATCTAATTGAATTACTTCTCCAACATTAATAATTTGATAGTCACCATTTGTTATATCAATATATCCATTATCAACAAAACATCCTGATAGCACAAATATAAATATTAATAATAAAAATATTAGTACTTTTCTACTATTTTTCAAAAGTATTACCCTCTTTCTAATATATCTTCATATATTATACCAAAAATCTCCAATATTTAAAACCAAATGACATATTTAATTTTAAATACTATCTTAAATATTAAAAACGGTAATAAATCTATTACCGTTTCAACTATTATTATAATTAACACAATTTTAATAATTTTAAAGTATCAATAAGCGGTTTATCATACGATAAAACAATTAGTTGATATAATAACAAGTTTTTATCTTCTTTACTTAGATCTTTAAATTCACTAATTTCAAAATGAACATTAACTTCTTTTTCTTTATTCACTTCAAGCAACAATAAGCACTCTGCTAAATAAACAACAGATAATTTAATTGGTTCATCTACAATAATTTCTTTTAAGACATCAACCATTTCAATTAAAGTTGCTGAATATGATTCAAATGGCCCATCACGATAAACACTACCTGTAAACACTTCACAGTCATCAAAAATAACATTAAAATCAGACATTTCATGTACTGGCATTTCATCATCGGCTTTTTTGTACCAATAAACTTCTTCATCTAAGAAAAATTCTTTTTTTACTTTTCCCGCATATTTTGTCGGACTTTCAATCCAAACATTATCGTAAAGTTTTACATCATATCCAATTTTTACCCATTCATCATAAAGATCACCTTCAGTTATATTAAAGAGGCTCATTAATTCGCTTCCTAAAATATTTAAATCTTTATTTTTCTCTTGTAATTTATTTTTTAATTCTAATACTAAATTTTTCATTTTGGATACTCCTTTACTTCTAAGTATATTATATCATTTTTATTGTAATACGTGTTTTAAATTATATTTTTTCGCATATTCTTCAGCATATGTTCCTTTTGTTACATAAAGCGTTACTTTATTAGATTCTAAAAATACATCTTCTTTTATTAATGTTACACTTGGAGGAATAACAATTTTTAATAATTTTTCACAATAAGAAAAAGCATTGCTTTCTATACTTTCTAGCGTCTTAGGGAGTATTATTTCTTCTAAATTATCGCAGCATCTAAAAGCTGACGAACTTATTTTAAATAAACGACTATTTTCAGCGAAATTTACTACTTTTAATTTATGACAAAAACTAAATGTTCTCTCTTCGATAATTTCAACATTTTTAGGAATTGTAATCATATTCAAATTTGAGCATCCATAAAAAGCTCTTTTCCCAATTATTTTAATACTTTCAGGAATTGTAATTGTTATTAAATTTCCACAATTCGAAAATGCTTCTTTTTCAATAATTTGAATTCCTTCCGAGATGACAATATTTTCTATTTTTCGACAACATTTAAAAATTGAATCTTTCAACATTAAAATATCTGTTTCAATACCATCAACATTATAAGTATTTGGTATTATAAAACTTGAATCAGATCCGATATATTTTATAATCATATTATTGCTTATTTCAAAATTCATTATTTCCTTCCTCCTTCTTTTCTAGTATCACCATTTTACCTTAAAGTATTTTTTTAGTCAAGATGAAAGGTGTCGAATGAATCTATATGTACAAAAAAAGGGACAACAGTCCCTTTAAGCAACATTTTTATTCTTAGCGATTATTTCCACTTGTGAATCAGGTTTAGCATATTCATCAATTATAATTTCTTTAATATTACCAGCTTTAATACGCCCTTTATATGGATTCTTAATACTTTCTATTTCTCCTTTAATTTCCGCATATACTGTTGAATATTCAAATGAATAATCTGTTTCTTCCATTGTACAATTTTCCATCAAAATATTATCGGTATAACAAATAGGTTGAGTTCCAATTATTTTACAATTAACAAGTTTAATATTTTTTCCATACCAAGCAAGATAAGCTCCAATAATTATGCTGTTATAAACTGTGACGTTTTCTGCGTGCCAGAATGCATCTTTAGTATCTAAATATGAATCATAAATTGTTAAATTTTTAACATATTGAAAAGAATATTTTCCCTTAAAATTTAAGTTATGAATTTCGATATTTTCACTTTTAAAAAATGCATATTCACCAGCTAATGAACCACCGTTAATTAAAATATCTTGGCAGAACCAAAATGGTTCAGGGGAATTTATTTTTGAATCTTTCACTTTAATTTTTTGGCATTCTCGATATACTTTTACCCCATCAATAATACTATCACTCATAGATATATTTTTAGAGTACCACAAAGCAGCCCGACAATTTGATGTTAATTCTGATTCATTGATTGCGAGCAAATCGTTATGCCAAAACGGATAACGTAAATCAAATACTGATTCTTCTATCACAATATTTTGACATTCTTTAAATGCTGATTCACCATCTTCAGGTCCCTTAATTTTAATATTTTGAAAAACGGTATTACTTTCTGAATAAAATGCTCTTTCTTGATCGGAAGTGATGTCTTTAATTATTTTCACAAAATACCTTCTTTCTTAATATATTTTAATACTGTCAATTCTCTTTTGACCCACGGGGTCATTTTTTCTTTTAACACTCCTTCATTTTTTTCAATCGCCTCATCAAGCGTTAAAAAAACAACTTGATAATCATACTCTTGTTCATAGTCATCTAAAGCTCTATCTTTAAGCGTTCCAACTTCACATACATAATAATAGTTTGTCATATCAAGCATTGAGTTTTCTTCTTGAACATTACGATATTCTTTAATCCAGGCGTATTCTTTAACTGATTCTAAAATTAATTCATAACCCGTTTCTTCCCTAATTTCTCTTTCCAATGCTTCAATTTGACTTTCGTTTTTTTCTAGCCCTCCACCAGGAAATTTAACATCATGATATTTCATGCTTTCGACAAAAAGAAACTTTTCTTCTCTTTTAATTATTCCTCTTACCGCAGTACGCTTAAAAATATAAGGGTTATTAGGCCCAGTATATATATTTAAAATACCAAGATTAATCATACCTTCTCCTTATATTATATTAGTTAAAAATTATTCTTGTTCAAGTTTTACTAGTAATTCTTTAATTGCTGAAAAAGTTTCATTACTTATATCATGTTCCATTTTACAAGCATCTTTTAAAGCTAAATCAACCGGCACTCCAATAGTAGTTAAAAACTTTGTAATTGTTGTATGTCGTTCATACATATGGTTAGCTACTTCTAAACCTTTTGAAGTAAGCGTAATATATCCATTCTCATCAACATTAATGTAGCCATCCACTCGCAAGTTTTTCATAGCTCTACTTACACTTTGTTTAGTAACTTTCATATCTGAGGCGATATCAATTGATCTAACCACATTACTTTTTTTACTTAACATTAATATTCGTTCTAAATAATCTTGAGCTGATTCATAAATTTTCATATTCGCACCTCTTATACTCTAATATTTTATCATATTTTATTTATTTTTTAAAGCGATATGCCCAGTCAGCATAAACTTACTCATTTTTCTTGACAAACTTTTTTGATAATGATATAATATAGTCAGTTAAGGCTTACTAGAGCTTTGACCTATGAAATAGTTAATTCTTATTTTATACTTACAATTGTTATATTATACCAAGATAGTTATTTTAACCCTTTATAACTATCTTCTCGCTCAACATTAAAAGGGATAAAAAATTAACCTTTATAAGAAAACGAACTAGAAATTCTAGTTCGTTTTTACATTTTAATATAATGGATATTGTTCTTCTCCAAACAATACATTATATAACATATATACTGCATCATTTACATCTGGTGTTCCGTCATCATTAAAATCTAATCTTTGATTTACTGGATATGATTTTTGACCAAACATTGTGTGATATAACATATATACCGCATCATTAATAGTAATTCCTAAACTTCCATCAATATCACCAATTTCATCAGAAGACTTAATAAATTCATATCTAAATTTTAGATCCTTTACTCTATCAAATGCATATGTATCTCGGTATACTTTAAATAAAATATTATTATCTTTTTCAAAAGCATTACTATTTATATAATACACTTTATGCTGAATAGTAATTTCTTCTAAATATTGATTACCTTTAAAGGCATAACTTTCAATCTCTCTAACTTCTTCTGGAATTACGAAGGTTTTAACATCTTCTTTATCAAAATATCTAATTAATTCAGATAAATTTTTTGTATATAGATTACCATCTACCATTGTGATATATTCATTATCTTCAACAACTTCTAATTCTTTAAGATTTGGTAATACATCCAGTGTACTTGCTGAAAACGCCTTTACATCCTTTGAAATAACCAATTTATTAACATTCTTAAATACTGATAAATTATTTTTCTTAAGTGCTTCAATACCATTTGGAAGTATTAATTCTAATAATTCAATATATTCGTTATTTTCATTTTTGATATAGAAATGATGATTTACATTGAAACTATCAATTAGTTGAGCTTCAACATCTACTTTAAACCATTCTTCTAATGTTCCATCGTAATATAAATTTATTGAATCCTTATCAGTAATTCCTAAATTATTTATTACTTTAACTGAATTAGGAATTACAATACTATTTAAATTTGTACAATTAATAAATGCTTTTTCACCAATAGTTTTAACATTTTGAGAGATTACAACATTTGATAAATTTGTACATCCCGAAAAAGCATTCCAACCAATTGATGTAACAGTACTAGGAAGAATGATTTCTGTTAAACTTGTACATCCCCTAAACATTGATCCAGAAATATATTCAATATTTTGTGGGAAAACAATTTCTACAAGACTTGTACATCCTGAAAATAATGCTTGAGCTCCTTCTGTAAGACCATCCGACATATTAACATACTCTAAATTTGTACAATCTTTAAAGCATTCCATTCCTAAACTTGTAACCGTATTAGGAATAACTATTGATTTTAAGCCTGTACATCCAGAGAAAGCATAATCATCTATTTCTTCTAAACCATTTGGAAGTTCAATATTTGTTAAACTTGAACAGTTTCTGAATAAACTGTAATTAATGTCTTTTAGATTATCTGGTAATTTAACTTTTTCTAAACTTGTACATTCACTGAAAACATATACATACATAGTATTAACGTTATTAGGAATTATAATTTCTTTTAAACTAGTACAATTATAAAATGCCGATGTTCTAATGATTTCTAGACTTTCTGGTAAATCAATTGTTTCTAAACTTTGACAACCTTGGAAAGTATATTCGCCTAAATCAATTAATCCTTCCGGTAATATTACCTCTTTCAAACTTTTACAATTTATGAAAGTGTAACTACCAAATTTAGTAATGCTACTTCCTGTTTCAAAAACTATCTTTTTTAGATTTGCACAATTTTCGAAGAATGCATGATTTAATTCCGTAATAGTATTTGGAATATAAACTGTTTCAATCGCTTGATTTCCTGATAAAATTGGCTTTTCAATTTTATATGAATTACCTCTAAAATCTCTTGGCAATGATACTTCTGTACTAGTTCCACGGTAATCAATTAAAATATATTCACCATCTAATTTTAAGAATACAAATCCATCATCGGTTTCCATGTATCCTTCATCATTATATGATGTACAAATAACATCAACATAATGACTTAAATAACCTGCTTGGAATGATGCTCCTATTTTTACCTCATACGTTGAGAAATTATATATTACCCGCAACTTATTACAATCACTAAAAGCAGCAACTCCAATTTCTTTTAAATTTTTCGGTAAAACAAACTCTCTTAGATTTTCACAACCCCAGAATGCATCATCACCAATTATTTCTAACATACTATCTTCAGAAATAACAACACTTTCTAATGATTTACAACCATAGAACATGCCTTCTGGAATTTCTTTTAATGTCTTAGGAATTACCACTTCCTTCAAATTAGCGCATCTTTCAAACAATAAATATCCGTACTTTGTAACTGTTTTTGGAAGCACAACTTTCGTAATATCTTCTCTTCCTTTGAAGACACTACTTTTAACATAATAAGTTTGCCCTTTAACAAACGATGGTAAGGTTATTTCACCACCTTCACCAAGGTAATCAATTAGTACATATTGGTATCCATCATTAATAAATACATAACCATCTTCATCTACTACTATAAAATCAGATACTTTTCTATTACAAACAACTGTTAAATAATTTACAATATCTCCAAGAATATCAGTAGACACATTGTATGGATTATATATTCCTTTTAACTGAACTCCATATGTATAACTATTACTAACATTTTTTAGATTTTGAGGAATATTAATATAATAAAGCGAACTACATTGTTGAAAAGCTTCCCAATTAATATTCTCTAAACTATCAGGTAAAACAATATTTCTCAGATTTGTACATTCTCTAAACGCATATCCGGCAAGATTCTTTAAACTACTATTTTCTTCAAAAACTACCTCTTCAAGATTTGTACAATAACAGAAAGCGTAAGGTTCAATTGAAGTAACACTACTAGATATTACAACTTTTTTCAAGTTTTTCATACCATAAAATGCTCGATATGATATTTTTTCAATTCCTGATGGAATTACTAACTCAGTTACTTCATAATAATTTCCAGTTAAATCTTTAAAATAGATATGTTCAATCTTTTCTAAACTTCCGTAATAATTTTCACGCGTATTATTTAATAACCAATCCCTAACTGTACCATTATAGTAAAGTGAATTTATTGTTTTTGTAGTACCAAAAATAGCTTTTTCTACTACCATTCCTTTTGGAATAGTAACACTATTTATATTTTTTAAATTGTTAATTAGCGATCCATTAACCAATATTTGTATACCTTCTGGTATAACCAAATCAGTAACTAATTCATAAACTCCTTCTTCATTTGGAAGATATAATTCAAATTCCCCCTTATATACATCCCAAAAATCATTGTAATTTATTTTAATCCAGTCTGTTATATCACCATCAAAATATACTTTTTCAAGATCTTCACAATCATCAAAACTTGATTTAACATCTGTAATGTTGTTTGATATATATATTTCTTTCAAACTTGTACACTCAGAAAAAATATATCCACCTAGTTCTTCAATTGTTTTAGGTAAAACAATTTTTTCTAAAGATGTTAATCCTTCAAATGCATAAGAATCTATACTAAGCAAACTACCATCTTCGCTAAAAATTATTTCTTTAAGTGAAGAGCAATTTCTAAATGCGCCATTAGCAATTTTTTCAATAGAGCTTGGAATTTCTATTTTTTCTAAAGCACAACTATTAAAAATACCTCTTTCTAATATTTTTAACAATGTTCCTTGTTGGAATTCAATATTTTTTAAATTAGTACAACTACTAAATGCAAACTCACCAATAGCCTCAAGGCTGTTCGGTAAAACAATACTTATTAAGCTAGTACATCCTGAAAAAGCATAATTACCAATACTTTTAATACTATTTGGTATCTCTATATCAATTAGCGATGTACATCCTGTGAATGCATTTTTTTCAATGCTAGTAATATTGTTTGGAATTACAACTTTTGTTACATTATTAAATCCAAAGAATATGCATTCTTTTATAGAAGTTATCGTATCTGGGATTACTATTTCTGTTACTTCATAATATTCATTATTATCATTTAACATATAAAAGTGTTCAGCATAAGACATTGGATTAGCCATGTAATCTTCAAATGTAATATTACACCATTCTTCTATTGTGCCATTATAATAAACATCTTTCAAAGAAATATTATTATAGAAGGCTCCTTTTGAAATCTTCTTAACACTATTTGAAATTACAATTTTTTCTAATTTTTCCGCATTAGCAAATTCTCTTTCTTTAATCTCTTCTACTCCGTTAGGAATAATAATTTCATTTTTAGTTATGTATTCTCCTTGATCGTTTTTAAAATAAACATTTATTGTTGAACTATTTAAATAAGTAAAGCCAATTAAAGATGCCCATTTTTCACTATATTTATTAATATAAACATTTTCCAATTTATTACAATTATAAAAAGCACTTTCACTTAAATATTCCAAGGAATTTACATCTTCAAAAATAATTTCTCTTAAATTTCCACTATTACAGAAAGCACCATCATCAATACTTGTTATTCCACTTGGAATAGTGACTTTCTTTAAGTAATCAAATCCATAGAATTGATAATCACCAATATTCGTTACTGTTTTTGGAATTTCCAATTCTGTTACTTCATAATATTCATTCATTTGATCTTTCATAAAAAAATACTTAGCATAATATAGCGGATTTGAATAATAATCATCAAATTCTATTTTACACCAATCTTCTATTGTACCATCATAATAAACATCAATTAAATTTTGAGAAGCAAAAGCATAAGAATCAATCTTAACGGAATTATTATTTTTTTTGAATACCACTTTTACAAGATCCGTCATATAAGCAAAGGCTTTTTCACCAATACTTTCTACATTACTTGAAATTGTAACACATTTAACATCATAAAAACCATAAAATTGATATTTACCAATATTTTTTACCGATTCCGGTATTTCAATTTCAGTTACTTTTTCATATGTACCATTATTAAGAAAATAAAACTCTTCGGCAAAACCCATTGGTGTTATTCCTAATTCGATGGCGCACCAATCTTCAATTGTTCCATTATAATATACTGTTTCTAAATTACTACAGTATAAAAACACCTTTCCATCAATTTTTTTCAAACTCTTCGGCAATGTAATACTTTTTAAATTATAAAAATATGATACTCCTGGACCTTTTATTTCTGTTATTCCCTCAGGAATTACTAGATTAACTACTTTTTGATATTCTCCATTTTCATCTTTAAAATGGATATTGTCGGCCCATTCTACAGGATTACCACCAACATCAATTGTTAAATTAAACCAATCATCAATTGTTCCTTCATAATATACATCTGTAATAAATGAAGACTCATAGAAAGCATTTTTATCAATTGAAACTAAGCTACTTGGAAGAGTAACAGTTTTAATCCATTGACAATAATCAAATGCGCTAGCTTTAATTGAAGTTACTCCCTCCGGAATTACTAAATTACTAGTTGATTGATAAACCCCTTTACTATCTAAACAATATAACTCTTTTACATAACTACCAGTTATTCGATCATCTACTTCTAACCATTTGTCAACTGTTCCATTATAATATAGCGTTGTGGCTGGAACATAAGAGTTATCAATTTTTTCAAGAGTACTTGGTAAATAAACGGTTTTTAATTTTGTACAATTTCCAAAAGCATTACTATCAATTGTTTTTACCCCTTCAGGGAATACTAACATAGATAAATTATCACAATCATAAAATGCACTTCTCCCAACCATTGTTAAAGTATTTGGAAGACTTATTTCTTTTACTTTTGTACAATTAGTAAACGCATATTGCTTTATTTCGGTTACACCACTAGAAATAGTTATCTTTTCTATTTGTGAAAAACCATAAAATTGATATTGATTAATTATTTTAACTGTATTTGGAATAACTAAATCGGTTGGTTTATAATAATAAGAACCTGTTTTTAAATAAAAGTTATCTCCATAACCCATAGGATTACTATTATCTTCAAAAGTAATATTACACCAATCTTCAATTGTTCCCTCATAATAAACATTTTTTAACTCATCAAGTTCATAACCAAAATTTTTTTCAAATTTTACAACACTTTTGGGAATTGTTAAATTTACTACATCATTTAGACCAATAAAATTAACAACTGACACCTCTGTTATATCACTTGGTATTGTAATATCTGTCACAATATGATATTCATTTAAACTATTTTTAACATATAATCTATAACCAGATGAATATAATGGATTAGCTGATGCATTAGAAAAATCAATTTTTAACCAATCTTCAATTGTTCCTTGATAGTAAACATCACATTTACCTAACCCATTAAAAGCCGACTCCCCTATACTTTTTAAACTTTTAGGAAGGATAATTTTATTTAAATTATCATAAAAACCACAAAATTGATATTTACTAATCTTTGTGGTACCATCAGGTATATTTATTTCGGTTAATAACTCATAATCCCCTGTTTTGTTTAACATATAGATATCACCAGAATGAAAACATGGATTATTACCTGCATTTTCAAAGGAAATATTACACCAATCGGTAAATGTTCCTTCAAAATAATAGCTTTTTATATTCCAATTAGAAAATTTAGCATCTCCTTTTATTTCCTTAATTGGAAGACCATTATACTTAGATGGAATTGTTATTGAACCTAAAGATGAATCAATATCAACATCTGTCATAATATAATAAGTACCATCCTCACTTAACTCAAAGGTATACTCCACTCCTTTGATATCAACTGTTTCAGCATTTACTTTTAAAATGACCTCTGAAATTAAAAATCCTAAAGATATCATAAACATACAAATAAAAACTTTTAATACTTTTTTCATCTTGTAATCCTCCTTGTATATCTAATTAATTATATTGTATCATATTTATATTCATATGACAAATATTTTATTTTTTATAGTTAAAAAATAATAAAAATTCTATAAAAGTAAACATTTATGGAAATTAAGAAAAATCGCTAAAGTTAAGTAAAAACTGAGTATTTTAGATTACAAATTATAAAATATATGCTATAATTTAACAAAATTATTAATTTATATATGTTTACATTTTAAAAATTAAGGGCTAACTAATATGTTAGCCCTTTTTATTCATCATAATTTTATTCTTCTTCCTCATCTTTTATTTCAAATGAATTAGTTTTAGGAAGATATAATGGATATTGTGTTTCTCCAAACATTATATGATATAACAAATAGATTACATCATTTGTATTTGTTAATCCATCATTATTGTAATCAACTGGTTGATTTACAGGATACATTGCCTCACCAAACATTAAATGATATAGTAAATATGTTACATCACTTGTACTGATATTTCCATTATTGTCTACATCACCTAATGTATATTCGTCGATATTACATACTGTACATTTTCTATCAACATAGTTATGCTCTCCAAGTTCACCGTAATTAAATGTTGTAGTTCCCTTTTCACCACATACACAACTAAAGTAATACTTAGCTTTATTTAAACAATCAGCTTTACTAGCTAAATATTTATCAGCTACAACATATTGATCATAAGTATGATCTAAAATCGAAATTTTTTCTTCATTTAATACATCATGACATTTTGTACATTCTTGATATTTATGTCCTTGTTCCTTACATGTTGCTTTTTTATCAATAATCCAATCACTTATTATATGCTCACAATAACCCCAAACTGTTTCACAACCACTCTTATTCCAGTTACTTTCGAAACCACTCGGTTGCATTTCTGCTTCACATAAAATTTTAAGATTTTTACAGTTTGAGAATGCATTATTCTTAATGATTGTAATTTTTATTACAATTATAATTTCGATTAAACTGCTACAATTTCCAAACGCATTTACTCCAATTTTAGTAACATTTTCTGGAATTTCAAAACTTGTTAATTTTTTACAATTATAGAAAGACCAATCAGCTATCTCTGTTATTTTAGAGTTTTCTTTAAAAGTAATTTTTTCTAAATTTTGACATTCACCAAATGCATTTGAACCAATTGATTCAACACTATTTGGAATAATAATTTCAATTAATAATATACATCTATAGAATGCATAATCAGTAATCGTCTTTACACTTTCAGGAATAGTAATTTTAGTTAATTGTCCATTATAAGCAAAAGCGGAATCTTTAATATTAGTTACCGTATTTGGAATATTATATTCACTACCTGTTTTCTTAGCTGGATAAACAATTAATTCTGTAATTGCTTTATCAAATAAGATACCATCAACACTAACATAATATTCATTTTCAGTATCAACTAATACTTGTTCAAGATTTTTACTTGCATGGAAGACATAATCGCCAATCTTAACAACACTATTTGGAATATTAATTAGAGTGACTGAACTATATTCAAAGGCATTATTACCGATTTCGACAACTGGTAAACCATTATACATACTTGGAATATTAATTACAGTATCAGTACATGTTCCAAGACTAGTTAAAATATACCCATCAGATGATGCATTGATAGTATAATTTAACCCAACATGTTCTTTATAATCCCCACAAACCTCACATTTATTTAATTCATCAAAATTATGATCAACCTTTTCAATTTCTGCTTCTTCGACAACATTATTACATTTCGTACATGTCTTATATTTGTGACCAACTAATGCGCATGTCGGTTCTAAATCAATTGTCCAATCACTTAAGTTATGTAAACAATAACTCCAAACAACCGGACAATTAGATGCATTCCATTTTTCATCCCATCCAACTAGTTTAGATTTGGCTTCACAATAAATTGTTAAATTTTCACATTCAGAAAAAGCATATCTGCCGATAATTCTAACACTAAATGGGATAACAATTTTTGCTAAACTTGTACATTGAAGGAAAACTGAATCTTCAATTTCTTCTGTTTTGCCAGAGATTTCCACATTAGTAAGTCCTGTACATCCTGAGAATGCAGCAGTACCAATTTTATAGATATTATCAGGTATTACGACACTAGTCAAACTTGTGCATCCAGCAAAAGTTCCCATCGTTATTTTTTCAAGGCCTGTTGGTATTTCAATTTGTTCTAAACTTGTAGATAAAGAGAAAACATTTGCGCCCATAGATTTTATACTATTAGGTAGATCAATATTTTTTAAACTTGTACATTCGGAGAATGCGTAATCACCAAGATATGTAACACTATTTGGCACATTAACACTAATTAAATTTTTACACTTAGCAAAAGCATTTATTTTTATGTCTGTAACCCCATTAGGAATTGTTACTTTCGTAATATTATCAAATGAATAGAATTGATTAAGTCCAATACTCGTAATACCATCTGGAATAACTATTTCTGTTACTTCGTAGTACTCTCCTTCTTCATTTAACATATAGAAGAATTCCCCATTATTCATAGGAGTATCTTCTAGGACAATATTACACCAGTCTTCAATTGTTCCATTATAATAAACATTTTTTAAATTTAAACAATCTCTAAAAGCACTATCAGATATATTTTCAAGGCTCTTAGGAAGAACAATACTTTCCAAACCTTGACAATTATCAAAAGCCCATAAACTTATATGCGTAATTGTTTCTGGAAGAATAACCTTTTTAATGTTAGTCATATTCATAAAAGCACATTCAAAAATTTCAGTTACTGGTAATTCATTATAAACACTTGGTATAACAATTACTGAATCAGTACATGTTCCAATACCTTTTACAGAATAAGTATTGGTTTCTTTGTCATATCTATATTCCAAACCTTCGCTTATCTTAACATCACCACAATTAGTACATTTATTATTTTCATTGTAATTATGGCCTAATGCGGGAGCATTATTTTCTTCTACAATTAAATTACATATAGAACATTTTTTATACTTATAACCTGCTTCAGTACAAGATTGTTCACTCTCAACAATCCACTCACAAGATCTATGCATGCAACTATTCCAAACAACAGGATAATTTCTTCGATTCCAATTGGTACTCCATTCACTTGGTTTAGAACTAGATTCACAATATATTGTTGAATTAGAACCAAAATATAACGCATCATCTCCTATATATGTAACACTTTTTGGGATATATATTTTTTCTAAATTAGTAAATCCATAAAATTGACAGTTTTTTATTCTATTTATAGTATCAGGAATAAAAATTTCTGTAACTTCATAATAATCATTATTTTCATCTAACATGTAAAAATGAGTTGCCCATTGCATTGGAGTTGAGAACATTCCTGAATCAAAATAGATATTACACCAATCTTCAATTGTCCCTTGATAATATACATTTGTTAAACTCACACAATAGTTAAACGCCTGACCTCCTATATATTTTACACTACTAGGTATTTCAATAGATTCTAATCCGAAACAAGTAGAAAAACAATAAGAGTATAAACCATAAATATCAGTAACTCCTTTAGGAATTGATATTTCAATTAAATTTTTACTCCCTTCAAAAAGTCTATCTGAAAAATAAGTGATTTTGCTGTTTTCTTCAAATATCACCTTATTTAAGTTATTACAATAACTAAAAGCAGATGAACCAAGATTTTCAACGCTATTTGGTATAAATAATTCTGTTAAATTTTTACATCCATTAAAAGCATAATTGCCAATTCTAGTAACACTTGTCGGAATTTTGACACTTTCTAAAGTTGAACAATCATAAAACGCATAATCATTAATTTCCGTAAATCCTTCAGGTATTATTAAGTTTTTAACACCTCTCATTTGAAATATTGTATATTTATTACCGTTTATATCAAGTGGCAAAGTTACTGTTTCTTCAGATCCTACATAATTTATCAATTTATAAACTTCTTTTTCTTTGATAAATACAAAACCATCTTTTTCGATATATTCCATAACCCCATTTTTTTGTTTAACACTACCATCTTTATTTGTTAGTTTAATCGTATAATGTGCAATGTTTCCATAATTACTAGAACCTATGCTAATTCCTAAATTACTATTGTTTACCAAATTATAAATATAACAACTCGAAAATGCATAATCACTAATTTTAGTTATACTTTCAGGAATTTCAATACTTGTTAAACTATAACAACCAGCAAATGCACTATCTCCTATACTTGTTACAGTATTCGGAATAATAACTTCCCTTAAATCATATAAACCAGCAAATTGATAGTTTCCTATACTTGTAACAGTACTAGGAATTTCTAATTTAGTAACTTTTTTATATTCTCCTTTTTCATTTAACATATAAAAGTTACTAGTATAATTCATCGGATTTGAATAACTGTCTTTGAAAGAAATTTTACACCATTCTTCTACTGTTCCTTTAAAGTAAACATTATTTAAAACGCGACAATAATAAAATGCATAACTACCAATAGTCATTGAATTATTATTACCTTCAATAATTAAATCTTTCAATTTTAGACAACTATAAAATGCATCGTCACCAATCTCAACTATATTCTCAGGAATTTCCACAGTTATAATATCTTTACAATGTTTAAAAGCATTTGCTTCTATACTAGTAACCGGTAACCCATTATATTCATTTGGGATAACAACGTTTGTATCAGTACAAGTACCTATACCTGTTACAGCATATGATGCACCACCTGAATTAAGCGTATATTGTAAACCAACACTTCCCGTAGATTCACTTTCCGCTTCTACCTTACTAATTGGTTTAATTAATAAGATACTTGTTAATATCATTAATATAATAAAAATTCTTTTTAACAACTTCATAATTTATTCCATCCTTATATGATTATAATACCACTTAATTAATTTGATGTCAAAGTTAAAGTTAAAAAATAGAACATAAAAGAGCAATGAAATTCATTGCTCTTGTTTATTTTGATTTAGGGTATTCTTTCTTTTTAATATTACTATATGGAATAACAGTATGAACTGGTAAACTTATAGCTAAAGTAGTTATTTCTTGTTTTAAATAATCATTTATTCTTTTACGTTCTTCTTCAATTGGATTATTTGGATTAAACTTAATTGGTTTTCCAAGTAATATTTTCTTTAACTTTACCGCATTATACATTGGGACAAAGTCAATACATTTTCCCGTTTTTTTATAATACAGTCTTGCTGTATCAATATATTTATCTTGAAACTCATTGATGATATTATTATATTCATCAGGGCATTCTGGGAAAATTATAATATGTGCACCCTCATTCATTTTAGTAAGACTTTCTTTATAAGTTCTAATTAATCTCGTATCACGATATACGGGAATTGTATCAGCTCTTGTAAAAATATATGCGGAAATTGGCGCAATAAGATATGATAATATTTTGTAAAACCATTTAGTATATTTCGGTTTTAATGACCAAAAATCTTGAAAAGCATATGCGGGAACCTCACTCAATTTCATCATTTCGCCTGTACACCAAATATATTTTTTAGCTGGAAAATATATTTCACAAGTAATTGGGCCATATAATTGAGCATGATTACCAATTATTAAAGATGGTTCTTTAGGTAGATTTTCAAGACCAATAAAGGTACGCTTGTGGAAAAAGAGTCGAACTGACATTCTAACTAGTTTAAAAAGTTTTGGTTTCTTTTTGGTTACAACGTATTTCACTTATATTCCCTTTTATTCATTACCTTTTAATGATGTAATTAATTTTGGTAATGCTGATTCGAAATGAACACCATACCAATGTTCATCACGATCTTCTACTGTTTCTAAAATTGAATCAACTGTAAAGTCAGTCGCAATCTTCATTGCTTTTTGTAAATTAAAACCTTTTATTAAAGCTCCAAAGAAACAACTAGCGTAAACATCCCCTGTTCCATGGAAGAAATAAGGTACTTGATCTCTAAAATAATAATTTATTTCATCTTTTTCCTTATTATATGAAGCAACTCCTAATTCACCTTTTTTAAAACTAACCCCTGTTAATAATACATTTGGACAACCAATACTAGCAAGCTCTTTTAATAAAGCCTCAATATCTTCCTTAGTATATTCAGCCATATATGGTTTTTCAAGTAAATAACAAGCTTCCGTAATATTAGGTACAATATAGTCGGCCATCGCACAAAGAGTTTTCATTTCTTTTACAAATTCGTTATCAAATCCCGGATATAATTTACCATGATCAGCCATGGCTGGATCAACACAAACAATATCACCATTCTTTTTAAAATCTTTGATAATTTGTTTAATATATCCAATTTGTTTCGTAGAACCAATATAACCAGTATAGATTCCATCAAAAGTTAATTTTTCTTGTTTCCAATGTTTGCTGATTAATGGTAAATCTTCGGTTAAATCTCTAAATGTATAACCTTTAAATTGGTAAGTATGCGTTGAAAGAATTGCTGAAGGTAAAATACATGCTTCTATTCCCATTGCTGAAATGATTGGTAAAGCAACAGTTAAAGAACATTGTCCAAAACATGAAATATCTTGAATTGTTAAAATCTTTTTATTCATTAATACCATCTCCTAAATATTTTAAAGCTTTTTTCACTACTTCTTTATCACTACCAAAAGTAAGAATTTCTATGGCCTCTACCGGTTTTAACCATAGTAAGTTACTAACTTCTACTTCTTGATTAATTAAATCAAAAGTTTTGGCTTCTGCCACAAAAAAGACTACGTCTTTGATACATCCTTCATATGGTGAATAACTTACCACTTCTTTAAAGTTAGTATCAATTTCTACTTCTAAATTAGTTTCTTCTTTTATTTCTCTTGTAGCTGTTTCAATTTCTGTTTCATTATTTTCAACATGACCTTTAGGGATTGAATAGTGTCCTTTTTTCATCTTTTCAATTAAAATATATATTTGTCCATTTTCTTTTTTATATACGACTGCTCCACAGCTTTTTTCTTTAATCATACTATAGGCTCCTTAATAATTATATATTATAACATAATTTTTGTTAAAGTGCAATTTTTGCACTTTAATTAATTTTTAAAATAAGAGCGTTATTTTTCAAATGTATCACATTTGTTATACATTATGCAAGCTTTTTATAAATCTTATCTATATATAAAAAGATGAAGTTTAACTATAAATTTAAACTTCATCATTTATTTTATAATATTTTAAATTATTAATTAGAATATTACACTAATTCCATCAGGAATAATAGTAATTTTTTTATCAGCACCTTTTAATTCTCTTGCTTTATTAAGGGCTTCATCTAATGTATAAGCATGATCAATATGCATACCTTTAATGATTGCTGGGTCACAATGTTCAGATACAATGATTACATGAGCTTTACATAAGATTCGAGCTAAAATTTGTGCTTCCCATTGGTCAAACTCTGTATCACTTGGTTCTACATCATTTAGTTTTTGATAAGCCACTTCAGCAGAAGGGTTATCAGCAAGTAATTTATAGAAGAATTCTCCACCTGTTCCATCAGCACATGATGAACAAATAATGATTACTCCTCCAGGATTTACACACGCTTCTCCTGCTGTCATCCCTTTAACTGTTTGATAGATATTTTGATCTAGCGGATATCCTCCATTAGTTGTAATAACAATATCTGAATAAACTGGATCAACATGCGCAATTTCTTTAACAAGTTTACATCCATGAGCATGTGCTTCTTCTAAGTCTCCTGCGAAAGCCTTAATTACTTTCTTTTCACCATTAATAACAACATTTAAAATGAACTGTAAGTTAGCAGCTTTTGCTGCAAAAAGCATATCTTGGTGAATTGGATTATCTTGTAAGTTACCAGCTCTTGCATTTTTATTCGCAATAAATTTCGCATTATGATTCCATAAAACTGTCTTTTTAGATGCAATACCAGGTAAAACCGATTTTCTTCCACCACTGAATCCCGCAAAGAAATGTGGTTCAATAAATCCTTCAGAAATTAATAAATCCGCACTGTCAATAAGTTTATTAACCCAAAGTTCTCCACCAGATGGTAAGATTCCTTTAAAAGTCATATCTTCATCAACATACGCATCATGCATAACAATTGTTTCTTCTTTAACAATCTTTTCTCCGTATTTGTTAACTAATTCTTCATGAGTTGAAGCACGGTGCATTCCTGTAGCAATTAGAATAGAGATTTTAACATCTTTATTATATTTTCTAATTTCTTCTAAAATAATTGGCATTGTAATATGACTTGGTACAGGACGTGTATGGTCACTAGAGATAACCACAACATGTTTTTTGTCTTTCGCAAGTTCAGAAAGTGGTAAAGATGCGATTGGATTAACTAATGCATCTCTAACTAAATCTGATTCACTCTTTTCTGGAACATAGTGTTCAGTTTTTGATGTTAGAACAGCTGCTACTAAATCATCAGGTATATTACAATCAATATGTCCTTTATAATAAGGTAATTTTAAATTAGCCATAATTTATCCTCTTTCTTTTTTAAGAAAATGTGCAATTATTCATTGCACATTATTTCTATTACTCTTTTGTAATTCCTTGTTCTTTAGCAACTCTTGCAACTTCTGCTGCAACAACTGGAGCTACACGTTTGTCGAATGGAGAAGGAATAATGTATTCTTCATTTAATTCTTCATCAGTAACTAAAGAAGCGATTGCTCTTGATGCAGCAAGTTTCATTTCTTCAGTAATGTCTGTTGCTTTAGCATCTAATGCTCCACGGAAAATACCAGGGAATACTAAAACGTTATTGATTTGGTTAGGGAAGTCACTTCTTCCAGTAGCAACGATTCTTGCTCCACCTTGTTTTGCAAGATCAGGCATAATTTCTGGAGTAGGGTTAGCCATTGCAAATACGATAGCGTCATCTGCCATTGTTGAAACCATTTCAGCAGTAACGATGTTAGGTGCAGAAACACCGATGAATACATCTTTATCTTTAATAATTTCAGTTAATGGTCCTCTTTGTTTATTAGGGTTAGTGATTTCAGCCATAGCTGCTTGAGCTGGATTCATCCATTCTTCACCTGGGCATAAAGCACCTTGACGGTCAACTAATACAACATCTTTTACTCCAAATTGTAAAATTAATTTACAAATTGAAATACCTGCAGAACCTGCACCATTAATAACAACATGAATATCTTCCATTTTCTTACCAACAAGTTTTAATGCATTGATTAAACCTGCACATACAACGATAGCTGTACCATGTTGGTCATCATGGAATACTGGAATATCTAATTCTTTCTTTAAACGAGCTTCAATTTCAAAACATCTTGGAGCTGAAATATCTTCTAAGTTGATACCACCAAAACATGGAGCAATTCTCTTAACTGTTTCAATGATTTCTTCTGTATCTTTAGTATCTAAGCAAATAGGGAAAGCATCAACGTTTGCGAAATTCTTGAATAAAATTGCTTTACCTTCCATAACTGGCATCGCACCAAGTGGTCCGATATCTCCAAGTCCTAATACTGCAGTACCATCTGATACTACCGCAACTAAATTCCCTTTAGATGTATATTTATAAACATCAGCAGGATTAGCAGCAATTTTACGACAAGGTTCAGCAACCCCTGGAGAATATGCTTGTGCTAATTGATCTTTATTTTCAACAACTACTTTTGATAAAACTTCAATTTTACCAGGACCTTTTTCATGAAGTTCTAAGCTTTTTTCATAAACAGTTTTTTCTGCCATAATATATATACCTCTACTTATTAATAACTACTCTTGAAATTAGTATTTTCTACTTTGAAATCTCCAAAGTATTCTTTAACATCCATACCTAAGTATTCAGCCATATCGATCATTTCTTTAACAGTGTTAACATTTACTGGAACACCTTCTTTTTGAACTTTCTTAATAGCTTCCATTTCTTTTTCACCATGAGTGTAGATACGTTCTGCACCATTAGCTTTTGGACTTTCACGTAATTCAGTTAAATATGTACTGAAATGATTTTTAATTGCTTCAGCATCACCAAAGTATGCAGGATTGATTGCCATAAATCCATGACAAATTCCACTGAATCCATTTTGCATTGTATGAGCTGATGTATAACCTTGAGATAAGATTGAAGCGAATAATTCACAAAGCATACCATAACCATATCCTTTATGTCCACCAAGTTGTTCAGTATCTCCACCAAGAGGAACGATACCTCCACCTTCATGAGCTTTAATATTTCCTAATACTTCAGCTGCACTATTTGATGATAAACCTTCTTTGTTAACTGCCCAACCAGTTGGAGTAGGCTTGTCCATTTTATTATACATTTCTAACTTACCACGAGTTACAACTGTAGTTGATGCATCAAAGAAGAATGGATAAGGATCAGCAGGAGCTGATACAGCAATAGGGTTAGATCCTAACATTGCTTTTTTACCAAATGTTGGAACCATGATTGCTTCTGAGTTAGTACAAGAGAAACCAATTAAACCTTGATCCATTGCCATTCTTGCATAGTAACCAGCAATACCATAGTGGTTAGAGTTACGAACTGAAACAATACCAACACCAGTTTTCTTTGCTTTTTCAATAGCAAGTTCCATCGCATATTGTCCAATTAATTGACCCATTCCAGAATGTCCATCAATAACTGCACTGATTGGAGTATCAAATACTACTTCAGGTTTTGCGTCTACTTTAATTAAACCACTTTCAATACCTTTATGATATCTAACTAAACGTTGCATACCATGTGATTCAATTCCAAAGTCATCTGACATTAATAATACGTCAGATATAATTCTACTTTCATCTTTTGTAAATCCAAATTTTTGGAATGCTTCCATACAAAATTTGTCTAATAATTCACGAGAATAATTAATATAAGCCATAATTTCACACCTTTCTTTACATATATCATTTTACCATTTTTTACATTAAAATGCAAACGTTTTATCTTTTATAATATTTACCTATTTTTTATATCATTAATTTTTTTTTAATAACTTAGAAAAATATAATTTTTATTTTAAAAATAATCAAAAAAATGTGATTATAGTTAAATATGTGATATAATTACTACCAAAAGAAGGTAAAAATATGAAACACTTAAATGAATATAATGAATTTATTAAACAGTTTGAAATGGTTGGATCAAATGTTATCTTTGTGGATAAAGATGGTAATATTGAAAATGTTACAAGTGGATTTAGTTCTTTAGAAGAACATAAAGAAACATCTACCAAATCAATATATCGTATCGCATCAATTTCCAAAGTTATCGTGGCAATTGGTGTACTAAAACTTTACGAACAAGGTTTAGTAGACTTAGATGAAGATATCAAAACTTATTTAGGATTTGATGTACGCAACCCAAAATATAAAGATATTCCTATCACTATTCGAATGTTAATGACGCAAACATCAAGTATTGTCGATGATGGTGAGTTTGTTGATGATATTTGGAAAGGATATGATGGATCTAACTGTACTGACGATTTTATTGAAGCTAAAGAATTATTAACACCTGGTAGTAAAAGATATTATACAGGCTATAGTGATTATGAACCAGGTACTAACTTTATTTATTCAAACTTTGGTTGTGGATTACTTGCTTGTATTGTGGAAAAAATAACTGGTATTTACTTCCCTGAATATATTAAACAAGTTCTTCTTCACCCACTTAGAATTTATAGTGGTTTCCGTTTAGAAGATTTAGCTGAACCAGAAAATTTAGTTTCTCACTATAAATATCAAAACAACAAATTTGTACTATATCGAAACTATGATTTATTCAAAGAAGTTCAATGTCTAAAATACCCACTTGGAGAAAACTTCAGAGGTGTTGCGGGTGGATTATATATATCTGCTGAAAACCTTGCTAAAATCATGATTATGTTAATGAATAAAGGTATATATAATAACATTAGAATCTTAAATGAAGAAACAGTACAAGAAATGGAAAAAGTACAGTGGAGTGGTAATCCAACTGACCCAACATATCATAAAAAGGGTCTACAAATGATTATTATGGACGAATTTACTAAAGACCCTCTATATGGTCATTTTGGTAATGCTTACGGTCTAAGAAGTTTTATGTTGTATAATAAAAACGGTGGTTTAATTTTCTTATGTAACGGCGCTAACTTCTTATCTGATGAAGAACATATGACAATTCTTCAAGAAAAAGTAATCAAATTCTTAGTTGAAAAAACAAATATATAATAATTATCTATCAAACGGAGAATAAAAATGCTATAATAAACAATCATCTTTTTTAAATTTTTAATCAAAAGAAAAACTCTTCCCAAATGGGAAGAGTTTTTAGCTAAATATTGTTGCGAATAAACCAATTAATAGAGTTAACACAATTAGAGCCAAAAATAACACTATTAACACTAATAGTAAACCAGAAATTATTGATGCTACTTTAGGATGTTTTTTATTAATTAAAAATATCGGAGTTACAATAATACTGGCTATAATAAAGATTAATAATGGAGAGCCAAATCCTTCGACAAAAGTTTTATCCCACAAAGTCATTTGTACAATACCTCTAATCGTCAAAAAAGAAAATAATAATATTAAAGCAAATATCAATCCATATTTTTTGTTAATTTTTTTAAAATTAAAGCCAAAATATTTTAAAGTGCTACTAAACATTTCTTTTTCGAAATTAAGATAATCTTTACATATATCAACAAATTTTTGACCTTTGTTTTCAACTTTTATTATTTCATCCCATAATTCTTCTTGGTTTATTTCTTTGTATGAAATATTATTTTTTAAAAGACTTTTATTTATTTCTAATGCCCCTTTTAAACATTCAATTTGTTTTTCTAGTCTTTCAACATTGGCCCTTGTTACTATATGAAAATCACTTTTTTCTTCTTGTAAGTCTTTTATTTCTTCTATTGTAAATCCTAATTTTCTTAGGATTAGAATTTTTTTTAGCATTTCAATATCTTTTTCATTATATTCACGATAATTATTATTTTGTCTTTCTACCTTCAATAATCCTTCTTTTTCATAGAAACGAATATTTGAACGAGATATAGATAATAATTCTTCTACTTCTTTGATTTTCATTTTAATCACCTCAAGAAGTTTATACAGTATAAACCTTGTTTATAGTCAAGAACTTTAATAATTTTTTAATTATAAATTTGATCCCATTTCTCAATTAAAGAATAAATATAATTAAGATTTTGAATTTTACTTATCCATTCCGTAGGCATAGAGTCAAATCCGTATTTAATTCCTGTAATTGATCCCACAATTGCTCCTACAGTATCGGTATCTTCTCCTAAATTAATTGCTGAAACAATTGACTCTTTAAATTTTTTTGTATTTAAAACTACCCATAACACTGCTTCTAATGTATGAATAATATAACCACTAGATTTTATTTCTTCAAGAGGATATTTATATATATCATTTTTTAAAATTCTTTGATATAAATTAATTATCTCATTGCTAAAATATTTATTATAATCAAGGGATTTTATATATTCATAACTAATTAATAAATCGTTTGTTTCAATTAATTTTAAAAGATATTTTACATATATATAGCAACCTAAAATACTTTGATCATTAGCATGAGTTATTGATGAAGTATTTTTTACTATATCAAAAATTAGGTTATCATCTAATTTATTATAGTATGCATATAACGCTATCGGCATTATTCTCATCAATGAACCATTACCATTTTCTGAGTCTAGTACTCCACCACATTTTGTTGGTTCAATTTTATCAACAAAAAATCTAACCAATGCATATTTAGTGGTAATACCAATATCAAAAATATGATTGGTTGCTGTATATTTAGCATTATTAACCCATTCACAAAACTTTGTTGCGATATCATAATAATCAATGGTTTTCTTCTCTATAATTGAATCAATGGTTGCAAGTGTCATTGAGGTATCATCACTCCAAGTACCAGCTGGTTCATCATAACTTCCATACCCAACCATTTCGGTTAGTGGATATGATTTTAGTGTTTCTCTTTCTTCAAATTCAATTGGAACTCCCATCGCATCGCCAATAACAAAACCTATTAAACTATTTTTTAAGATTGACATATAATCTCCTTGACTATTTATAAATAACTACATAATTACCAGTATTATAGTCCCAATCATTAAATTTTTGTACTTCATTCCATTTATTTATTGAACCATGGTAATTAATTTTTTCGAGTGATGTGCAATCTCCAAAAGCAAATTCAAAAATAAATTCTACTGATTTTGGCAAATTAATTTCTTTTAATGAAGTACATCCAGCTACAACGTCTCTTTCTACCACATTAATTCCTTCAGGAAATGTTATAGTAGTAAGTGAGGTACAATTTCTAAATGCCCAATCATAGATATATGTAACAGAATTAGGTATATCAATTTTTACAAGCGAGGTACAACCTTCAAAGGCTCCTTCACCAATAAATTTAAGATTACTAGGCAATGTTACATCTGTTAGATTTATACAATCTTTAAAAACATCTTTACAAACTATTCTTGTATTATCATGAACCTTAAAAGTAGTAATATTATTGTTACCTACATACATTAACGCTAAATATGGATTATTTTTACTTCCTAAATAATACCCACCTTCGTATTCATTATATTTTAAAGATGTACAACCCTCAAATAATTTATAAGAAACGTCTTCTATTGTTTCAGGTAAATACACTGTTTCCAATTCTGGACATTCACCCACAGAATTATACCAATATAACATGTGAGTAATACCTTCAGGAACTTCATAAACTTTTTCATTTTTAGATACATATTTTACTAATATTGTGCCATAAGCATATAAATTACCATTAACAGAATGATATGTTTTGTTTCCCTCATCAACCTTAATCTCTCGTAGTAATTCACAACCATTAAATGCTGAAAAATCTAAATCTACTAATGTTTTAGGAAGAGTTATTGATTCAATTTTTGCTTCCATAAAAGCTTCAGCACCAATTTTTAACAAATTATCTTCGAGAATAATAGTTGTTAAATTATTATTTTTGCAGAATGCCAGATTACTAATTTCTATTACAGTTGAAGGAACAATGTAAGTATTCACTTCTTTTGATTGAGGGAATAATATTAAATTTGTTTGTAATTTATTGAATAATACCCCTTCATGTGAACTATACATACTATTTTGTTCATTAACATTTATCATCTTAAGCGATGGGCAATTATAAAAAGCATATAAACCAATTTCTCTAACACCCTTACCAATATTAATATTTAAAAGTTTTTCACAGCCATAAAAAACTTCTCTTCCAATTTTATTAACGCTATCTGAAATAGTAATGTCAGTTAAATTTATGCAATTAGCAAAAGCATTGTCTTCAATTACAGTAACATTATTAGGAATGTCGATATTTGTCAAACTTGTACATCTTGAAAACATCCCATAGCTAATATTTTGTAAATTTTGAGATAATTTTACATTTTTAAGATTTGTACAGCCAGCAAATACATTTGCTTCAACTGTTTTTACAGAATTAGGTAGTGATATAGATTCTAGCGCCACACAGTTTTCAAACATTCCATAACCAAGCATTGTTAACCCATCTTCAATTTCAACTTCTTTTAATACTGTGCAATTTGTAAATATACATTGTCCCATTTTTATGATATTCTTTGGAATAAAGATTTTTTCAAGAGATGTACAACTACCAAAAGCTGAATCTTCAATTTCGATTTCAACATTACTTGGAAGAATTAGTTCTTTTAAATTTTTACAACCATTGAAAGCTGCCATTCCAATAAATACAGTATCATTAGGTATTACAACATTTTCTAAATCGGTATCCGAAAAAGCGCTTACCCCAATAGATTTTAAGTCATCTGGTAAATTTATATTTTTCAAAGATGAACATCCTTTAAATGCATTTGCTCCTATTGACTTAATAGTATTTGGCAAAACAACTGATTCAATATTTATATTATTTTGAAAACATCTAGCTCCTATAGCGGAAACTGTTAATCCATCGTAAGTTTCAGGAACAATAAATTCTTTATCTTTAATATTTTGAAAATTTTGTAAAGTTATTGTTCCATCAGGATTTTCAATATATTCTTGATTATTATTACCACCAATACATGATGTTAGAAAAAATCCTAATAACAATATGATTAACAATATTATCTTCTTTTTCATATTTTTAAACACCTCTTTATAATTATAGGAATGAGTTACCTCATTCCTATCTTTTTATTTTGTCATATCTAAAAATTCATCTTCCGTTAGAATTGGAATTCCTAAATCGATTGCTTTTTGTTTTTTACTTCCTGCATCGCTTCCTGCAACTACAAAAGTAGTCTTTTTAGTTACTGAAGAGGAAGCTCTTCCTCCTAAACTTTCAATTAAAAGAGTTGCTTCTTCACGAGTGAACTTTTCTAATTTTCCTGTTAGAACAATGGTTTTTCCTTCAAAAATTTGAATCTTTTCCTCTTTTTCTTCAAGTTTAGGATTTACTCCTAATTCTTTTAATCTTTCAATTAAACTTAAATTTTTAGAGTTTTGGAAGTATTCAATAATACTTTCGGCCATAACTGTACCAATATCAGGAATCATTAGAAGTTCTTCTAATTTTACTTCTTTTAATTCATCAATAGAATGATATCTTTTAGCTAGGTTTTTAGAAGCTTTAGCTCCAATAAATCTAATTCCAAGACCAAAGATAAATTTATCTAATGTATTCTTTTTACTTTCTTCAATAGCATTTAAAAGATTAGATACTCTTAAATCACCCATACCATCAAGTTTAGTTAATTCATAACGATAATTTTTAAGTTCATAGATATCCGCAATATCTTTAACATAACCTAAATCATAGAAAGTCTCAAGTTGTTTTTCCCCAAGACCATCAATGTCCATCGCAACTCTACTTGCATAGTGAATAATTTGTTCTAAAATTTTACCACCACATTCAGGATTTACACAATAATGAGCGGCCTCACTTGCCCTGCGGACTAACTCTTCGCCACAAATTGGACAAGTAGTAATCATTTGGAAAACCGGATTATTTTCATCTCGACGACTAAAATCTACTTCAACAACTTCCGGTATTATTTCTCCAGCTTTTCTAACCTTAACATAGTCACCAACTCGAATGTCTCGTTCAACAATAAAGTCTTCGTTATTAAGGGTAGCACGTGATACAGTACTTCCACTAATAATTACTGGATCCATCACCGCATTAGGAATAATTTTCCCCGTTCTACCAACCGTAAAAATAATATCTCTAAGCTTTGTCACCGCAACTTCTGCTGGGAATTTATAAGCTATAGCCCACTTTGGAACTTTAACAGTATAACCGATTTCTTCATATAAATCTAAATCATCAACTTTAATAACTATTCCATCAGTTTCATAAGGTAGATTTTTACGTTCATCTTTAAAATATTCAATATATTCAATTACTTCTTCAATTGATGAACATTTTTTGTAGTATGGATTTACATTAAATCCTTGGTTTTTTAAGAACTCCATTACCTTACTTTGAGAATGAATATCATAGTTTTCTGGATTAACTAAGGTATAAGCAAAGTGATCTAATTTTCTTTCTTTAGTGATACTAGCATCAAGCTGTCTTAAACTACCACCAGCTGCATTTCGTGGATTCGCAAATGGTTCTAACCCTTCATGAAGTCTTTGATCATTTAATTCATCAAACACTTTCTTACTCATATATACTTCACCACGTACCTCTAAATCCAAATGGTCTTTTAAAACTTTTGGTAAGACGTTAATCGTAAGCATATTTTTAGTAATATTTTCTCCAGTTACGCCATTTCCACGAGTAGCACCTAATACTAATAAACCTTTTTCATAGTGAACTGTTGAAGCAATACCATCAATTTTTAACTCACATGTGTATGATGGCTTTTCACCAATTGTTTTTTCAATTCGCGAATCAAACTCTCTTAATTCATCATAACTAAACGCATTAGCAAGTGACATCATCTGACTTTTATGAGTAATTGTATCTAAAGATAGTTTTAAGAAATCTCCCACTCTTTTAGTAGGGGTATTATCAAGTACCAATTCGGGATAAGCTTTTTCTAATGATTCTAGTTCTTTCATTAAACTATCATATTCTAAATCAGTAACGGTTGGATTATCTAAAACATAATACTCATAGTTATATTGATTTAAAATATTTGTTAAATATGTTATCCTTTCTTTGGCATTCATAATTTACCTTCCTATTCTTCGTTCCCTCTAATAATAGCTGGATGATTTTTTAAGATTTTTCTTAAACTATTATCTTTTTCAAATAAGATTTGAGCAGTCAAATCATCAACAGATATTACAATACCTGCTCCAAAATTACTGTGATATAAATGTTCTCCTACATGAATTTCACCTAAATCTTCACTTGATTTTTTCTTCTCAACTTTTAAGTGTTCTTCAAGTTCAGGATTTTCTAAATATTCTGTTAAGAAACGTGATTTTGGATTTTTAACTACTCGACCATAGATTAATCTACGAGTTGCACAAGTCAAGTATATTTTTTCTTTTGCTCTTGTGAAAGCAACATATGCAACACGACGTTCTTCATCAACATCTGATTCTTCTCTTAAGGCTGGGAAAATTCCTTCTTCTAAAGCTGTAACAAATACAACTTTAAATTCTAAACCTTTTACAGAATGAATGGTTGATAAAACAACACCTTTTTTATTATCTGAATCACCTAATGATTCATCTAAAATAATTTCATCAAAACTACGTTTTAGTTTTTCAACATTTGTTAATTCTTCATCTAAGAAGTTAACTTCTACACGAAGTAAAATTGATTTAAATTCTTGTAAGTTTCCAACGCGATTTGTTTCATTATTTTCATCTTCTACTTTGGCCATTTCTAAATATCCTGTTTTATCTAATAGATAATCGTAGAATTCTTGAAGTGGTAAAGTATTAATTTTTTCTTGGAAATCAACAATCATATTTTTAAACTCAACTAAAGCATTAGTTTTAGTTGAAGGTGAACTATTATGTACATTATCAATTGCTTCAAAAAGCGTACAATTATTAATTGCCATTGTATCTAAAACTTTAACAATTGTCTTTTCTCCAATTCCTCTTGCTGGTTGATTAATTACACGTTTAAAATGAGTAATATTATTTGAATCAACAATATATTTTAAATAACTAACAATATCTTTAATTTCACGACGTTTTAAATATGATGTTCCCCCATAAATAGAATATGGGATTTTGTTTTCAATAAAGGCAAGTTCAAAGTTACGAGAAATTACATTATTTCGATATACAACCGCGATATCTTGATAATCATAACCTTTTTTGATTAAACTTTTAATTTCACCCGCAACATATCTTGCTTCATCCTCAAAATAGTATGCTTCATTAATAATTACATCTTTATATGACCCTTCAGTTTGACCTTTTAGGCTCTTCTTTTCTCGATTGTTATTATGAGCAATTACACTATTTGCGCCCTTAAGAATGGCATTACTTGAACGATAGTTTTGATCAAGAATAATTTTTTGTGATTTTGGATAATCATCTAAGAATAAATACATATTATCCACAGTTGCCCCAGTGAATGAATAAATACTTTGATCATCATCACCTACCACAAATAGGTTTTCTTTTTCTCCCGCAAGCATTTTAACAATATCATATTGTATTGGATTAGTATCTTGGAACTCATCCACTAAAATATATTGATATTTATCTTGTAAGAATTTTAAATATTTTTGATCTTTTAATAATACTTCTTTTGTTAAAACAAGTAAGTCTTCAAAATCTACTAAATTGTGTTCTTTTAAATATTTTTGATAGCTATTATATACTTTTTCTTGTAAAGCAAATAGTTTCATACTATTATTTATTTTGTAACTACCAATAAGATTTAAAGCTGATTTTGGGGCGAAATATTTACGATCGATGTTTTCATCTTTATAAACTTCATTAATTATTTTTAAAGCATCTTCATCATCAATAATTTCAAAATCTTTTTTATACCCTAATACTTCTATCCCTCTTCTTAAAATTTTCGCACAAAGAGCATGAATTGTAGAGATATTGATATATTTAGCTCCGTCTCCGACAATTTTAGCAACTCTTTCGCGCATTTCATTAGTGGCTTTTTTTGTGAAGGTAATAGCTAAAATATTATACGGCATTATATTTTTTTCTTTGATCATGTAAGCAATTCTTGCGGTTAAGGCTCTAGTTTTACCAGTCCCCGCTCCCGCAAAAACCATTACTGGTCCTTCAACAGCTTTTACTGCTTCTAGTTGTTCTTTATTTAAATTATCTAATAAACCTTCCATAGTATCCATATTTATTTTGTGAAAGATGATTTTAAATTAACAATTCGATTAAAAATCAACTTATTTCCTTTCGATTCATAGTCAGTAGTAAAATAACCATTACGAACAAATTGATATTTGTCCATTGGTTTAGTATCTTTTAACCATGCTTCAACAAATCCTTCTTTAGTTACCCAAGAATTAGGGTTAAGGCGTTCTTTAAAGTTTTCACTTGAAACAACACTATCTAAGATTAGTGGCTCAAATAAGTTAAATGTTGCACTTTGTGCTGTCGCTGCATCAACGAAATGAATTGTTCCATTTGGTTTACGTTCATTGAATCCAGTTCCATTTTTTGTTTTTTCATCGTATGTACAATGTAATTCAACAATTTCACCTTTTTCATCATAAATTACTTCTTCACATTTAATGAAGTAAGCATTCATTAAACGAACCTCTAATCCTTTTGATAAACGTTTCCAATGTTTGTTTGGTTTCTCTTCTAAGAAATCTTCTTTTTCGATATATAGGTTACGTGAGAATGTAATTGTATGACTTCCAAGTTCAGGATTTTCCATATTATTTAATACTGGTAATTCTTCAACTTTTCCTTCCGGATAGTTAGTAATTACTACCTTTAATGGATCAATAACTGCCATTGGACGAGCACTCTTCATTTTTAAATCGTCACGTAAGAAATGTTCCAACATTTCATAATCAATTGTTGAATTGATTTTTGAAAGTCCTGTTGATAAAATAAAGTTTTTAATCGCATTAGGAGTAAATCCACGACGACGAAGTCCTGTTAAAGTAGGCATACGTGGATCATCATATCCTTTAACATAACCTTCATCAACAAGTTGTTTTAAGTAACGTTTACTCATAATCATATTTGTGATACCTAAACGTCCAAATTCAATTTGGCGAGGTTTATGTTTTACATCACAATTATTAATTACCCAGTCATATAATGGGCGGTGATCTTCGTATTCTAAACTACAAAGTGAATGAGTAATTCCTTCAAATGAATCTTGTAATGGATGAGCAAAGTCATACATTGGGTAAATACACCACTTATCTCCTGTTTGATGGTGATTAATATGAATGATACGATATATTACTGGGTCACGCATATTGATATTTGGACTACTCATATCAATTTTTGCTCTTAGAGTTTTTGATCCATTTGGATAAACTCCATTTTTCATTTCTTCAAATAATTTTAAGTTTTCTTCGATTGAACGATCACGATAAGGAGAGTTTTTACCTGGATTATTAGTATCTCCACGATAAGCTGAAACTTCTTCTTGTGATAAGTCACAAACGAATGCTAAACCTTTTTTGATTAATAGAATAGCTTTTTCATATGTTTCTTCAAAATAACTTGATCCATACACTACGATTTCAGGCGTATAACCAAGCCACGCTAAATCTTCCTTAATAGCTTCAACAAATTCAACATCTTCTTTAACGGGATTTGTATCATCAAAACGAAGATTTGTTTTACCACCAAAACTCTTTGCTAGTTCAAAGTTAGTAATAATAGCACGAGCATGTCCAATATGTAAATAAGCATTTGGTTCAGGAGGGAATCTTGTTAAGATATGATCTACCACTCCATTTTCAAGCTCTTGTTTCATGATTGTTTTTATAAAATTTGATGTGTTCTCCATCATTTTATCTCACCTCTAGTTTTTTGATATTTCTTGCGTTTGCATATTTTTGATATAATTCTAACATTATTTGTTCATCACTATCTATATCACTTTGATCAAAACAAATAATCATGATTAAAATATTTTTTGTTTCACTAGTTACTTTTGTACGATCAGTATCGCTTGTTGGATTACCAAAGGGTGATACTTGGTCAACATATAACGGGATTTTATCAACATTAATAACTCCACGATTAATTCCATAATAGACATCATCTTTTGTACCAATGCGGATATCAACATCACCTATTATTTTATCAGCATCAACAACGCAAACACTACGCATTGTTTTAATTGATAAGACATTGCCCAAATCAATGATATCACCTAAACGATAAAGTTCACTTCCTTTAATCACTCTTCTAAGTAATGCCTCACACGCTAAACGGGTATGACTTGGATCTTTTCCTAATTTTTTATATCCATCACGAGAAACTTTTAGTTTGGGAATTTGTACAATATCTTTAGCTTCTACGTAATTATAGTATTCTTCTTTCATTTGGGATAATAATTCATCTACTTCTTTAGTAGTTAAATTATCTACTTCCATAGTATAACCAATAACGCTGAACTCCTTAACTTTTTCTAAAAGTTCACTAGCTATCTTAATTTTCATCAGTTAATCCTTCTATCTGCATTAGAATACTTTGATACTCAATTAACTGTTCTTTTAAGTAAGTTAATCTTTCATATTTTTCATCAATTTGTTTTTTAAGTTTATTTAATGTATCATAAATTAATGGTAAATTAGTTTCATATTCGATTACTGATAGTAACATTTTTAAAACTTTTTCGTTTTCTGGATTTTGTTTAAATTCAGAAATTTTCATATTAGCTTCTTCTAAAGAACGGTCTAATCCATCAATTTCTGCTTTTAATGCTTTTTTCGTTTCTAATGTTTCAATTGAATCATCTAAACTATTATATTCTTCAACTTTAGCTTGTCTCATTCCTTTTACTTCTTTTTCAAAATTCATAAAGCTAATATAGTTTTCCGCAAAATTATGATATTGATTGTTATTGTCAATAATATCATGAACTTTCGCATTAAAGTCTTCAATTGTTTGAACTTGTTTCTGCATTGCTAGATAACGTGTCTGTAACTCTTTGTATTCCGCATTAACTGTTTCTTTTTCAATATCTAATACTTTTAATTTTTCAGCTTCGGCTTCAAGTTTCTTTAAGCGTTTTTCTTTCTGATATGTTTTGTTTTCTACAGAATCAACTGTTAATAACTCTTGAGAGAAAACGACTAATTGATCATCTAGAATTTCACCAATTTCTTTTTTAGTATAACCTAAAATACTAAGTTTCTTAACCTTATCAACAATAATACTTTCATGATCTTCTTTAATCTGATCTAAAGATGCCATCATTTCTCGTAAATAATTTTCATGATGAATAGTAAATCTTGTAATTTCATCTTGAATATGATTAATATCAATATTTTCAATTTCTCTTGCGTTTGCGAGTAATGATTCACGATCAAGTTTTAACTGTACAATTGTTTCTTGGAATTCTTTATTATTCTTTTCATAATTCTTTTTGATGTCTAAAGATTTACGATGATTTTCTTTTTTAGTTTTTACACTATCAAATCCTTCACCACGTAAATAATTAATAATCGCATCTTTTAAGAAAAGAATATTTTCTGTATTATATGGGGGAACCATTAATTTATAAATTTTTCTTACAAATTTATGTACTTGTTCTTTATGCTGTTCAAGCATCTGTAATCCTATTTGTTCAAGTTCAGTTATTTCACTTTCACTATCTAAGGTAATAACTTCAGTTTGATGATATAACTCGCTTAAATGAATTTCAATTTCTTTTAATTTTTTATCAATTTCAACTTTTGATTCTAAAGCTTTAGTTTTATCTTCTTTTTCTTGTTTTAAAACAGAAATTTCAACAGCCATATTTTCAAGTTCTTGTTTAATTTCTTCATCCCTTGATTTTCTTATCTCAGCGAATATTTCCTGATATTTTTCTAAATAATACCCTTCAATATTCGTATATTCCGATAATTTTTCTTCTAAAGCTTTTACTTGTCTTTCCAGTTCATGAATTCTATTCATTAAATCGTTGGGATTAGCCATAGCACAAGCCCCCTTTCTATATTAATTCATTATCTTCTTTTTTGTGATTAACACCATTTGTGATTGCGCATTCAGTTGTAAGGAATATTCCCGCAATCTTACAAGCATTCGTTAAACATATTTTTTCAACACTTGTTGGATCGATTATACCCATTTGAATATTTGATCCATATATATCTTTTTCCGCATTATACCAAGTTGTTCCATCAAGTTTACTTAATACTTCTTCTTTATCTAAACCGGCATTTTCTAATATTTGGTAAAATGGTTGTTTTAAAGTTTCTTCTAATAACGGAAGAATTATTTTTTTAATATTTAGTTTTTCAAGAACTAAAGAAAGTTCATAGAATACTTTTCCTCCGCCTTCAACAATACCTGAAGTTGATGCGGCAAAACAAGCATTTAGCGCATCTTCAGCACGAAGTCGTAATTCTTCAAGTTCTGTTTCGGTTGTAGCACCAACTTTAATGATTCCCGCAACACCATTTATTTTAGCAATACGGTTTTCTAATTGGTCTTTTTCATAATTACTGGTTTCTTGAATTAATTGTTGTTTTAAGCTTTCAATTCGTTCATCGATAACAGCTCTATCACCACTACCTTCTAAGATAGTAGTTGTATCTTTTTTAACAATCGCTTTTGAACATCTTCCTAGAAGATTTTCAGGGTTGCTTGTTACTAAATTTGAATTAACAATCGTAGCACCCGTAACAATTGCTAAATCCTCTAAAGTCTTTCGTTGTTTTTCACCATAATATGGGGCTTTTGTTACTACACAATTAAATACTCCACGAAGTTTATTTAACACCACCGTATTTAAAACTTCTGATTCTAAATCTTCTACGATAACTAAAATTGGAGCATTTTTACTGATAGCTACTTCTAAAAAAGGTACTAGTTCATTCATTGTTGTAACTTTATGATTAATAATTAATACAAAAGGATTAATCAATTCAGCAATATTTTTTTCTGTATTATTAACCATATATGGTGATGCATAACCTTTGTCATACATATAACCATGAACTACTTCTAAATAAGTTTCACTTGTTTTTGATTCTTCAATATTAATAATTCCGTTATTTCCTACCACCATAAACGCTTCTTTTAAAATTTCAGCGATATGTTCATCATTAGAAGAAATATAGGCTATTTTCTTTAAATCTTCAACACTGCTAATCATTGTACTATGATCATCAATATATTGTAATAATTTTGGCAATGCATCATCAAATGCTTTTCTTACCTCAACTGGACTTACACCTTGCTTAATTAACTCTACTCCACCTTTAATTAATTTACAAGCTAGAATGATTGCGGTAGTGGTACCATCACCAACTAAATCATTAGTTTTAGTAGCAGCCTCAATTATTAAACTAGCTCCCATATTTTCAAAATGATCTTCTAGTTCAATCGCTTTAGCAATCGTAACCCCATCATTAATAATTAATGGGTATCCAAAATCTTGTTCAATAATAACATTTCGCCCTTTTGGCCCTAGAGTTATTCTTACCGCGTCATATAAAGTATCAATCCCTCTAAGCATTGCTTTTTTAGCATCATCTTTAAACTTAATTACTTTAGACATAATCCACCTACTTAATTACTGCTAAAACCTTAGTTATATCGATAATTCCAACTTCTTCATTATCATTAATAACCATATATATATCTTCATCACGAACAATGATTTTATCCCCAATTTGTAAACCATATTCGTTAGTTAATACACTTTTTATTTCGTAATAATAATTAGTAGTATTCATATAGATTCCTTTAATTAAGGACTCTTCTTTTACTTTTTTTACTACTACTTTACCAGGCATAGCTTGAATCATAATTCTCGCTCCTTTTTTTTAAATTCTTCTTAATAATAATTATAGCACAAGTTACCACAATTTTCAAGAATAGATATATTTAAATTTAAAATTAAAAAAATGAATAAAACCAAAAGTTTTATTCATTAATACTTAACTTCTTCAATTATATTTCCTTCGATATCTTTTAATGAAATAAGTTCTTCATCAATCACTAAATAACTATGAGCAGTATTGTTTTTAGGTAATGATATTGAACCTGAATTTACACAAATAACCCCTTTATTTTCTTTAATAAAACCAGTATGAAAATGACCATAAACAAGCACATCAATTCCTTCAGGAATATTATCAATATTTTGATGGTGACCATGCGTAAAATAAAACACTTTATTCCCAATTTCAAATTGATGATGATCACTAAAAGTAAATTCTGAAATCATTTCATCAACTTCCGCATCACAGTTTCCTCTACATACAATTAATTCATCTTTATAACTGTTTAAAATTTTAGATACTTCCATTGGATCATATCCAGAAAATAAACCATTTCTAGGTCCATGATAATATAAGTCTCCTAGTAAAATAATTTTATTTGGTTTTTCTTGTTTAATTATTTCAACTAACTTTTTAGTATAAAATAATGAGCCATGAATATCTGATACAACTAAATATTTCATAAAACACTCTCCAAATCTAATATAATTTTATTAATAACTCCCGCATATTCTTGATACATCTTAACATCATTATGACATTCAGGAATATGAATGAACAGCGATTTTGTAGGATAATTATATAATAAATGAAAATAGATATTATTACATACAAATTTTCCCGCATCATACGATAATTCGACATAATTTTTAACATTATCTAAATTAACTTTTGTGGATAAAACCTCTAAAGCTTCATTTATTATCTTTTCATCTTTTTTAATAATTCCAGCGTTATCGGCAATACTACAACTCGCAATATTTTTAGCTTCCACTTCTAGCGTTAATATTTTTCTTGATCTTGCTTCGCCTAAAGCTATAATTAAGTCAAATTCTGATAAATTATATTTAGAACTAAGTTCTTTATAACACTCATCATATACCACATCTAATATAACCTTATCTACACCAGTTATATATTCTAATACTTCACTTGAGTAATTATTAACAGATTTATAAAAAGGTTTAAATGCCGAAACTAAAACTTTCATATTGCACCTCTAGTATTAACTATATATAATATATCATAAATCAAAGAAAAAAGCAAAGAGAAAGCCCAATGGGCTTTCTCCTTAATACCTTGCTTCTTTATCGTATGGAATACCTTCTGCTTTTGGAGCTCTTGATCTTTTCGATGTAAAGGCAAGAACTACTAAAGTAATAAAGTATGGTAATACACGATATGCGTGTGAACTAATATTCCATTCTGTTAAGAAACTTAAGAAATCAATATATTGATATCCAACTGATATACATTTTAACGCACCAAATAATAGGGCAGCAAGGAAAATTGAAACTGGTTTCCAGTTACCAAAAATCATTACAGCTAAAGCTAAGAACCCTAGTCCTGCAACATCTCCATTTGATGTACATCCTGCTGCTGTTAAAGCATAGATAAAACCTCCAAATGAAGCAAGACAACCAGAAATGATTGTTCCAATATATCGCATTTTAACAACATTTATTCCTAGTGAATCAGCCGCGTGAGGGTTTTCCCCACAAGCTCTAAGACGTAATCCAAATTTAGTTTTATATAAAACAATTGATAATCCTACATAAATAAGAATCGCGTAAAGATTTGTTAAATAAAGTTTATTAAATAAAACATTTACAATAACTCCTAAGAAACTTGTATCATTTTTAAAAGCTTCAAGTCCAAAATCTTCTAAAAAGAACATAAATAAATTAGCAGCTGTATATTTAGAATCAATATTTAAATCATTTTGTTGATTAATCATTAAAACTAAGAACAATACTAAAGCTGGAGCAAGTAAGTTTAACGCTGTACCACCGATTGTTTGGTCAGCTTTTAAATTTATCGATGCATATGCTAGTAGCAACGCAAAAACTCCACCCATAATTATCGTCACAATTATAACAATTATTAATAGTAACTGTCCTTGTTCAGGACCAAATCTAAGGGCTAACAATAATCTCAAAGTAAGAACCCCAATAAAAGCTCCAAATACCATTATCCCTTCTAAAGCAATATTGATAATACCACTTCGTTCAGCAAAGACTCCCGCTAAAGCAACAATCATTAGAGGGATACAGAAAACCATGGTTTGTTGAATAAAATATGCCATTATTTATCCTCCTTCTCTACTTTATCTGTAACTGTCTCAACGGTTGCTTTTTTATTTTTTTGGAAAATACCTTTAAGGTTAATTTTAATCTTTCCTTCATATACTTGTCTAAATAATAAACTGAAGGCACTAAAGTATACAATGATTGCGGTAATGATACTTGTAATTTGTTCATTATATGAAGTCATATATTTAATTTGCATACCATTTACATCAAGTAAAGAAATAAATGATGCTGAGAATATTACCCCAATCGGATTATTACATGCAAGAAGAGCAACAGGAATTCCATTAAATCCGGCTGCTGGAAGAGTTTGATATGTTTCCCAGGCAAATTCAGTGTTACCTGATAAATAATATAAACTTGCCCCTGCACCAGCTAAGGCTCCGGCGATGGCCATTGAGAAAATAATATTACGGTTTTCACTAATACCTGCATATTTTGCGGCATGTTTATTACTTCCACAAGCTTTTAATTGGTAACCAAATGTTGTTTTATTAAGAATAATATAAACTACAATCGCAATAATAATCGCAATAATAATTCCCGCATTTACTTGTGATCCTTCAAATATCTTATCAAGTCCAAGTTTTGCTGTAGCAACACCATTTTCTGTTGTTTTAAATACATAAGCAAAGTTCTTTGTTCCACTTGGATCTAGTAAGTGTTTAAAAGGACCAGTATTTTTATCAAATAGCATTGTTACAAGATTAGCTGAAATCCAGTTCATCATAATACAAGTAATAACTTCATTTACATTTAAGTAAGCTTTAAAGACTCCCGGTATTACACCCGCAAGTGCCCCCGCAAGCATTCCTCCTAAGAAAGCAATAATCCATACCAAGAAAGGTGGCACTACTTCCGTTGGGATTGATAAGGCTAAAATTAAGGTTACAGCCGTACTACATAAATATTGTCCCGGAGTACCAATATTAAATAAACCTGTTTTAAAAGCTAACGCTACTGATAAACCTGTCATAATTAACGGCATAGCTTTGAATAGAATATTACCAATACTTGTTCCATTGAATCCAAATAATAATTCTGAACTTTCTTTACCAATATTCATAAAACCAAAGAAAACTAGTTCTATTCCATCAGCAATTGTTCCAGCGGTAATAGTCATTCCTTTCGTAGGGACAAGTCCAACTACAAATAAAATGATACAACCAATTACTAAACCAAAAATAATTGATGTTAATGAAGAAGCAATTGATTTAACTGATGGTTTTTCCCAAAATTTCATTAACCATGTTTTCTTATTCTCTTGTTTAGCTTTTTTAGTTGTTAAATAAGCATATCCGACAAAGGCACCAATTAATAAAAATAGTATTAAAAATAGAGTCCAACTTTTCATACTACTTCATCTCCTTTGTTTGTTTTTTAGATCCTGCCATATATAAACCTAATTCATTGACAGTTGTTTCTTTAGGATTAAATTCTCCAACAATTTCCCCTTCATACATTACTAGAATTCTATCACTTAAATTCATTACTTCATCTAATTCAAGTGATACTAGTAATACTGCTTTTCCAGCATCCCTTTGTTCAACAATTTGTTTATGAATGTATTCAATTGCTCCAACGTCTAATCCTCTTGTTGGTTGAACAGCAATTAATAATTCATAGTTTAAGTCTAATTCTCTGGCAATAATTGCTTTTTGTTGATTTCCTCCAGACATTGAACGAACAATACTAAATGCTCCTTCTCCACTACGAACATCAAATTTTTCAATTAATTGATCAGAATAAACTTTAACTTCTTCTTTTTTAATAAATCCAAATTTTTGGAATTGATTTTCTCTAAATCTCTTTAATACTAAATTATCTCCTAATGAGAAGTCTAATACTAAACCATGTTTATGACGGTCTTCTGGAATATGAGCTATTCCAAGTTTGTTACGTTTATCAATGCTTAAACGTTTTAAATCAACACCGTTTAATAACACATTACCAGAATTAATTTTCTTAAGTCCTGTTAAACTATAAACTAACTCACTTTGACCATTTCCATCAATACCAGCAATACAAACGATTTCTCCTCTTCGTACTTTAAAAGAAACATCATTTACACTATTTTTACCTTTTCTTCCTGATGATACACATAAGTTTTCCACCTCTAGTACTACATCAGTTGGACTTGATTCTTTCTTTTCTGTAACAAAGTTAACTTTACGTCCAACCATCATTTCAGATAATTCTTCTTTTGATGTTTCGCTTATATTAACTGTCCCAATATATTTACCTTTACGTAGAACACTACAACGATCTGCTACACTTAAAATTTCGTTGATTTTGTGAGTAATAAAGATAATTGATTTTCCGCTATTAGCAAGATTTTTCATAATCTTTAATAATTCTTCAATTTCTTGAGGAGTAAGTACCGCAGTTGGTTCATCAAAAATTAAAATGTCATTTTCTCGATATAACATTTTTAATATTTCTACTCTTTGTTGCATACCAACGGTAATATTTTCCACAATCGCATCTAAGTCAACATGTAGACCATATTGTTCTGATAAAGCTTTTACTTTTTCTTTTGATTCTTTCTTTAGAATAAAACCGTACTTAGTAGTTTCAGCTCCTAAAATAATATTATCAATAACTGAGAAGTTTTCGATTAATTTAAAGTGCTGATGAACCATTCCGATTTTAAAACGTGTTGCATCTTTAGGATCCTTAACATCGATGATTTCTCCATCTTTTTTAATTACCCCATTATCAGCGCGATATAACCCGAATAATATACTCATTAAAGTTGATTTACCAGCTCCATTTTCACCAAGTAAAGCGTGGATTTCACCTTTTTTAACTTGTAAAGTAATATTGTCATTCGCAAGATTACCAGAAAAGTTTTTGGTGATATTTAACATTTCGATTGCATAATTTTCCATATGTCACCATCCATTATTTTTACGTTTTAATAAGAAGATAATCTAACTACATTAAGTAGTTAGATTATCAATTAGTAAACTATTGAATATACTCTAATGTAACGTTAGAATAAGTCTTAGTTTCAGCACCTTCAACGTTTGTATCAACTTTGATTGTACCATTTTGTAATTTAGCGAATAATTCATTGTATTCTTCAACAGTGAATTTCTTGAATCCCCAAGATGCTTCTTCAGTTGGAAGACCTACTGCGTTATCAGCTGCACCTAAAGTTTCAGATTTGTCAGCGATATCTGCCCATTCACCTTTATAGAATTTTTCTAAAGCATACATTGTACCTTCTCTTAATCCTTTCATAGCTGAAGTGATAACAGTTGGGCTGTCGTTAGCTTGGTCAACGTCAACACCAATAACTTTACCATTATTAGCACTTGCTGCAGAGAATGCACTTGTACACATTGAACCACCACAAGAGAATACGATTTCAGTTCCTGTTGAATACCAACCTTCAAGCATTGCTTGTAATTCAGCTGATGCTGAGAATGCTGCACCATAGTTCCAGCTATATTTCATAGAAACTTTAATACCTAATTCTTCAGCTGCTGCGTTAGCACCTTGAATATAACCATAACCAAATCTTTGGCAAGCAGGGTTAGTACCTCCACCACCACCAGAGAATCCTAGTTTAGTGAATCCTTCTTTAACAGCTGCATAACCAGCTAAGTAACCAGCTTGTTCTTCTTGGAAAATAATAGCAGTAACGTTTTGTAATCCAAAGTTCCATCCGTCAACGAATACGAATTTAACATTTGTAAATTCAGTAGCTGCTTTTTGTAATGCATTAAATTGCATGAATCCTGCACAAACAACGATTTCAGCTCCACCATCAACAGCGGCTTTCATAGCATCATATCTATCATCATCTGTTGCAGCATTACCATTTGCTGGTTGATAATATTTATATGTCTTATTATTTTCATAAGCATATCTCTTTAATCCTTCCCAAGTTCCTTGGTTGAAAGATTTGTCTTTTAATTGACCAATATCAGTTACAAACGCAATTTGGTATGAATCAGCTTCAATTGTATCACTGATAGCATCATAATCATAACCACCTTTACTTTCTTCACCACCACATGCAGCAAGAGTAAGAGCGCACATTAAAACAAATAAAAATAAAAATACTTTCTTCATCTTTTTCCTCCCGTGAATGAATATGTATTATTCGTGTCTTTAACACATATTAATTTTACCACACTAATATATAATTTTCAACAAAACATATCTTTTTTTTGAAAACGTTTACTTTTTTACATAAAAAGAAAAAATTGTGTATAAACACAATTTATTTTTTCTTATTTTTAATACATATTTTTATTAAATAAATATTTCCTACTTTTTAATTAAATTTTCTAAATATTTATCCACTTGTTTATGATTTTTAAAGACAACAAATTTATCTTTATATTTACGACCTAACTCTTTAAAGTATTTCTTTCTTCTTCTTATTCTACTTCTAAATAAAATCCACGTAATAAACTCAAAATCTAATGTTTCATCACATCCAGCCGCCATATCATCACGCACTACATTACGATATTTTCGATATCTCTTATAGGCATTATATATGCAAGTAAACCGATTAAAATCAAAGTAAAATAATAAATCACACTCTTCAAATCTAACTGGAGCAGCATTTTTATAATTACCATCTATTACCCATGAATCATTATTTTTTAAAAATTCTTTAATTTTTTCATCCATTACACTATCAGGAATTATTTCCCAATTAGGCCCAAAATGAATAGTATCCAAATGTAAAACAGGAGTATTATAATATGATGATAAAGCTTTAGAAAATGTAGATTTTCCACTAGCTGAAAAACCACAAACTTGAATTTTCATATGTAACACCTCCTAAATTTTTTAAAAATATTATATCATATTTTTTATTTTTTAACAAAGAAAATGTATGTAAAAACCATTTTTACAAATAATATAATTGGAGGTATTTTATGGAAAATAAAAATTTTTATTCATTAAGTCCATTATATGAAGACTTATTTAACTTTCCTTTTTTTGATAAAGTTAATCATCACCAAACAATGAAAACAGATATTGAAGAAAACGATACAAATTATTTATTATCTATTGACGTTCCAGGTTTTAAAAAAGAAGATATTGAAATCTCTTTAGATGATGGATATTTAGTTATCAAAGCCCAAATAAAGAAAGCTCCACATGAAAACCACAACACTTATCTTAGAAAAGAACGTTTCTATGGTACATACACTAGAAGTTTTTATGTTGGAAACTTTGATCTAGAATGTATTGAAGCAGGTCTTCATGATGGTGTATTATATGTAAGCATTCCTAAAGATTGTTGTAAAAAAGAAAATAGAAAATTCGTTCAAATCAAATAAAACAAAAAGGCTTTTAAGCCTTTTTATTATTGACAACCCCTATTAAATATGGTATAATTATCAAGAAGGGGGGATTGTTATGAAACGTAATTTTATCGAATTGCCATTATTTCGCACTAAATGGGAAAAACTAGGATTAACAGACGACGATCTACACAGACTACAAATAGAACTTCTTTCCAATCCCAAAATAGGTGCAGTTATGAGAGGTACAGGTGGAGTTAGAAAGATGCGTTTTGCTTTTAAGCATTGTGGAAAAACTGGAAGCATCCGTATCATATACGTAGATTTTGAAATTTATGAAAAAATTTACTTATTAACTGCATATACTAAAAATGAAAAGGATAATTTATCTAATGAAGAACGTAATGAAATTCGTAAATTAATTACTATTTTAGAAAATCAGTTAAAAAACAATTGATAATTTTCAAAAAGGAGGACCATATGAGTATATATGATGAAATTAAACTTGGTTTAACCCAAGCCATTGAATATGAAAAAGGAAATATTAAAGCTAAAAAAAGCACTTTAAACATTCTTCCACTTGATCGTTTTTCAGCTAATGATATTAAAGAAATTAGAAAAAGTACGGGACTAACTCAAGTTTTATTTGCAAAATTCATGGGCGTATCAGTTAAAACTGTTGAAGCTTGGGAAAGTGGTAGAAATCATCCTGATGGATCTGCATGTCGCTTACTTTCTATTACTAAAAATTATCCTTCTTTTCCTGAAACTTCAGGTATTATTTCGATAAATGAATTATAAAACAAAAAAGGCTTTTTAAGCCTTTTTTATTATATTTCGATTAATTCGTATTCCTTACTTCCAAGTCCAATTTCTGTAGAGGCATCGATTGTATGAGTTCCGTTTCTTGAGGTAACTCTTTCTAGAAAATGTTCTTTTCCAGGATCTTCTGAATTGTATACTAAATCAATACATGCTTTATCAATCGCAACCGGATCAAGAGATGCTAAAATACCAATATCTTTCATACATGGGTCTTCTGCTACACTACAACAATCACAGTCAACTGACATGTTGCACATAATATTAACATAAGCAATATTACCTTTAAAATAGTCAACAATTGATAAAGCTGAATCAGCCATTGCTTCTAAGAAATCATTTTGTTTTGCGATATTAGACCAAAGAATATTTTGATCAGTAACTTTACCCGCTGAATGAATGTAACTTTTACCAGCAGATGATGCACAACCAATTGAAAGTTGTTTGATTGCTCCACCATATCCTCCCATTGGATGACCTTTAAAATGAGAAATAACCAACATTGAATCATAATTTTGTAAGTTCTTACCTACATAATTTTGTTTAATTTGTTTTCCATTTGGAATTTGTAAAACTAGATCTTCTCCTTCGGCGTCCATAATATCAACATCAAAATATTTTGTCCAACCATGATAGTCCATTAATTCTTGGTGTTTTTTTGTTTCATTTCGTTCTCCACCATATGCGGTATTACATTCAACAATTGTTCCATTAACTTTTTCAACTAAAGGTCTAACAAATTCTGGATGTAAAAAGTTTTGATTCCCTTTTTCACCTGAATGAACTTTAACAGCAACTTTACCTTTTAATTCAAAAGATAATTTTTCAAATATTTTAACTAGATTTGTTTCATTAATCTCTTTAATAAAATATACTTTACTCATTTTTAAACTCCTCTTTTAAAACTTTAACTACTTCATCAGCAATTGCTTCCATCCCAATTCTATTTGGATGTAGCATATTTGCCATATGTAAATCTTTTGTCTCATTAGTAATTACTTCATGTAACTTGACAAGTGGTAAATCATATGTATTTGCAAGTTCAGTAATTGCTTCGTTGTATTCATCTTTTAAAGCTTGATATTTTGTTTCTACAAAACTACATGCATTTAAAGTACAAAGAACAATTTTTGTAGAAGGGTATATAGTTTGCATTCTATCAATCATTAACATATAACCTTCTTTAAATGAATCTTTTTTAATTCCTCGCTTACAATCATTAACTCCTAGGAAAATAATAATTATATCTGGATCTTGATCATTTATACGCATTATTTCTATTCTTGAGGTTTCTGTTCCTTTTAATGCTTCTGCTGATCCCGTTGTAACTACTCCTGTATTACTATAAGAAGCATTTGACAAGTATCTTGCGTTTAATCTCATAATCGCACTATACCACCAAGTATCTTCAACTGTTAAAACATTAATTGGATTGATTGGATAGTATGCCGCATAGCCCTTTGGTAAATATCCTTCAAATGTCGAAATACTATCTCCATAAATAGATATATACGCATTTTCTAAGGTTTCTTCTTCCCATTTCGCATATAGTTTTAAATCTTCATTAAAAGTTTCATCAATTAGACGGTAAACATTACCTTTATATGCAGGATTATCATACCATCCTCTGAAAAAATAACCATCTTTAGATGCTGGTAATATTTCATATGTTTTTCCAGGAATATACTTATGAATTGCTTCTTCTGGTAAATTCCCATCTTTTAATACATACTCAATAGTTTTGTATTCCGCAACATCTATCCATTTGGCATATAATGTTTTAGAACTGCTTGTTAATTCAGGTATTTCATAGTATGGTCCATCAGTAAACTCTTCATCGAAATACCATCCCTCAAATTCATGATATTCTTTGGTTGGAATTGGGAGAATAGTTTTTGTTCCACTTAAATAACTTTTAGCATATTCACTTGGTAAAGTACCACCTTTAGGATCGTAAAATAATCCATACTTTTTATTTAATTCAAACCAATCTGCTGTAAGGTGTGTATCTTCTGTAAAAACATCTTCTTCGAAATATGTTCCATCTTCAGTTAACCAACCTAGAAATTTATAACCTTCCCTAATTGGTTCTTCTAACTCAACAGTCCCAGACAATTGAAGTTCAACAATTCCTCGTTCATCTTGGTAATCTAAAGTAATAAGATATGTTTTTTTACATGATGTGATAAAAACACTTAAGAAACATAATATTAACGTTATAATTATTTTTTTCATATTTCCCTCTTTTTAAACAATTTGTTTTAACCAAATTCCTTTATCTACTAAAATATATCCCGCAAGCACTTTTACAACGTCAGTTAGATTTACTAAAAAATATAACCAAACAATTGATAATCCCGTAAAACTAGCTAGAGCAAAAGCAAGCGGAAGTCTTATTAACCAAACATAGGCACTATCAAAAATAATAGTTAATAATACTTTACCTCCAGCCCTTAATATAAAATAACTACATGTATTAAATGCTTGAATTGGTAAGAAACACGCCCCAATAATAATTAGTTCTTTAGCAACTTCTCTTATTCCCTCAGAAGTATCATATATGTTCGGAATAATAAATGATGATACTATCATTGAAGCTGTGAATATCAATGATACAAAGAATGAGAAAAAGAGAATTTTATAACTAGCTTCCTTGGCTTCTAAGGTTTTATTTGCACCAAGAAGATTACCAATTACAATTCCTGTCGCATTACCAAGAGCAGTTCCTAAAGTAATAAATAAATTACAAACGGTATTAGCGATATTTAAAGCGGCCATAGAATCTAGTCCTCTTAATGAATAACAACTTACAATAACCGTTAATCCTAGTGACCAGAAAAACTCATTAGATAAGAGCAAAACTGTTTTAGGTAAAAATAATTTAATTGATGAAAATTTTGGAATAGGTCTTTTAAAAATACCCACCAAATAATCAAATTTATGTTTTTTAACACTTGCGTAAATAACAATAATTAAAAATTCTACCACTCTACTAAGTACTGTTGCGAGAGCAGCTCCAGATACACCTAATGCTGGGAAACCAAATTTTCCATAAATTAATAAATAGTTAAAAACTAAATTTACTAAAATAGCGATTATTCCACAAATCATTGGAAAGAGGGTTTCTCTCATTTCTCTTAGAGATGTGGCATATATTTCTTTTAAAGCAAAGAATAAATTCCCCACAAGCATTATCATTAAATATTTTTTACCTTCTGCTAAAACAACATCTGGATTTGTAAAATCTCCTTCGTTAGTATTAATAAATGCGTTTAATAATGGTTCTTTAAAAATAATTATAATTACTGTAAAAACAGCAAAAATAATAAGCCCCATCATAAGTTTAAATCTAAATGACTCTTGATAACCTTCTTTATTACGAGCTCCATAATATTGTGTCGCAAATATCGATGCCCCTGAAAGCGATCCAAACACACATAGGTTATATACAAATAATATTTGGTTGGCAATGGAAACTCCTGTCATTTCATTATTTCCAACAATACCAATCATAATATTATCTAATAAGTTAACAAATTGTGTTAATAATTGTTGTAATACTATTGGTATTAAAATTGCCAATAATAAACGATAAAACTTTTTATTTCCGATAAATTTACTCATATTTTAATACCTCAACTTATTAATAATTCGACGTCATAATCTTGATTATCCTTTTTAATTTAAAAAATCTACTTTATCTAATAGAAAATCTATTAATCTACAATGATAAATACCTTGTTCATCATAAAAACTATTTATTATATCATTTCTAATAATAACTTTTTTAAAGAAATCATTAGTTAGCATAAAGGGTCTAGTTTCTTGATTTACTTTATTAGCATCTAACATTTGAAAAGCTGATTGAATATAAATTTTTGTATCTAATTTATTTACAATAAAATCAATTTCCACATATTCTACATTATTTGCTTCTCTAATAGGAACCGCTCCTACATCTACTGTGAAGCCTCTTCTAATTAACTCATTATATAGAATATTTTCCATTAAATGTCCAGGTTCTATTTGTCTATAATTTAATCTTGCGTTTCTAAGTCCTGTATCTTCATAATAAAATTTACTTGGATAGCTAAAAAATGATTTACCTTTAATATCATATCTTTGTGATTCACTAATTAACATAGAATTTTTAATATGTTTTACATAGTTATCAACCATTTCATGGGTTATATTTTCTTTTTTAAAAGACGATATGGCATTAGCAATTCTTGTAATGTTTGTAAGTGATGAAATCTGAGAAGCTAAATAATTAAGAATATCATTTAAAATATCTTCTCTTTTTATTTTATTTCTTTCAACAATGTCTTTAATATAAATTTCATCATACAAGTTTTTTAAATACATTTTTTTATCTTCTTCAGTTTGTTCATGTATTAATCCAGGCATACCACCTAATATCATATATTCATTAAGTGCTTTTTGTTCATCTCCGCCTATATATTCAAAGTATTCTTTAAATGAGAGGGGATGAACATTAATTCTACTAGATCTACCTCTAAACTCTGTTGCGATATCAGTTGATAACATTTTAGAGTTACTTCCGGTAACATAAACATCAAGCAGTTTATTATCTCTAAATCCATTTAATATATCATAGATTGTTGCTGTAACACCACTTTGTCTATCTTTTTTCTTAATAGCCATTTGAATTTCATCTATAAATAAATAATATTTATCATATTTTTTTAAAGTTATAATTTTATTAATTTGTTTATAAAGATAAAAAGGATTACGATATTTAATATAATCCATTTTATCTAATTTAATTTCGATAATTTGAGATGTCTCTATTCCTTTAGACGTTAAATAATCTTTAAATAATTCAAATAATAAAACAGATTTACCACATCTTCTAATACCAGTAATTACTTTAATGTTTCCATCCCATTCTCTTTTTATAATTTGATTTAAATAATAATCTCTTTTTATCATATTAACACTCCAAAATATATTAAAGATACTTTATTTTATCATTTTAAAATAAAATTGTCAATAAAAATAACACGTTTTTACCTTAAACTTTTTACATATTGAGTTTAACTTTAAGGTGAAATATGTCATTTTTTGTTTTTATTAAAATCTTTGCATTTTATTATTTGACTTTAACTTTTATAATTCATTCAATAGCTTGACCAAAAAGAAAATCACAATATTCATCTAACATTATTGATATGTTTCCCCAACCTAAATCATATTATTTAATAAATTTCCTTTCTATAAGTGATACGGCAATATTATTATATCAAAGGAAAGCACAAAAAAAGCGGTAATAGATTTCTCTATTATCGCTTTTATATTGCTTTTTAGACTCCAACTAAATCTATAGGTTTTTTATAAACCTCAACAGATTCTATCTAGTCTCTAATTCTAGCTAGACCTTTTTGTTCATCCTTTATTATAATAATAAAGAATTTATTGAATCATTTATCTCAGTCATTCTTTTGTTTTCTCTAATTATTTTACAAGGATTTCCACAAGCAATAACGCCGCTTGGAATATCTTTTGTTACCACTGATCCAGAACCAATAACCACATTATCGCCAATGGTAACACCAGGATTAATTACGGTATTGCCACCAATCCAAACATCATTACCAATTGTGATTGGTTTACCATATTCTAAACCTGATTTTCGTTCTTCAGCATCTAAAGGATGAGTCGCTGTAAAAAGACAAACCCTTGGTCCTAATAAAACATTATCACCAATTGTGATTTTGTTAACATCTAAAAAGATACAATCATAATTGGCATAAAAATTTTTACCAATATAAGTATTTCGCCCATAATCAAAATATACTGGGGGCATAATGCAAATACTATCTTCAAATTTACCAATCATTTTAGTTAGCAGTTTTGTTCTTCTTTTTATTTGTTTGGGATAAGTTTTATTATATTTACGCATCATTTTTTGAATATAAATACGCTCATTAGTCAGTTCTTCATCTAAAGCGTTATAATACTCACCTTTAAGCATTTTTTCTTTTTCTGTCATATATATATTCCTTAATTATGTCTAGCCCATGTTTTAGGACTAAATAATACTAATAATGGGAAAAGTTCTAATCTTCCCGCAATCATTTCTAAAGATAAAATAAACTTTGAGAATGATGAGAAAACTGAATATGAACCATATGGACCAACCGCATTTAAACCTGGTCCAACATTACTAATACATGAAAGAGATGCTGAAATGTTTGTGACAAAATCATTTCCATCAAGCGATATAACTAAAGAACAAATTAAGAAAATCATTATATATAAAACAAAGAAATTTTGAATTACTTCAACTGTTTTATTATCCGCTGGTCTTTTATCAATCGATAACACTTCTACTTTTCTAGGATTAATAATGTTCTTTATTTTTAAAATCATTGATTTAACTAAAATATTAATACGAGTAATTTTTAATCCTCCTGCAGTTGATCCAGCACATGCTCCAAAGAACATAATTATGAATATTAGTACTTGTGAGAAGACTGGCCATCCTCCAACCTTTGCTAGACCATCAACAACTTCATATGTTGAATATCCGGTACTTGAATATCCCGTTGTTGAAATAATGGAAGTTACTTGGAAAAGTGCATGTCTAAATGTTTCTTCAAAAGTATCATAAATCTTGAAAGTATTAATACATAATAGTGTTACCGCAATTACTACAATCGCAAAATACCATTTTAATTCTTCATTTCTAAATACTTCTTTAATATTACCAATAAGAATTAAATAATATAAAGAAAAATTTACCCCAAATATAAACATGAATATCGCAATTACATATTGTGAATATGGCAAGTAATATTCTAAACTTTGAGGATCCATTGAGAATCCACCAGTACCAGCTGTTCCTAAAGTATAAATAATACTATTAAACGCTGTCATTTGTTCATCTGGTCCAAGCCATAAGAATAAGAATTGAATGATTGTTAAAATCATATATATTAGATAAAGAATACGAGAAGTAACTCTCATCTTTGATACTAACTTACCTACTTGTGGTCCTGGAGATTCCGCTCTTAAAATATGCATTGAAGATCCATCTTTACTTTCAGGAATAATTGCGAGAATAAAGACTAGAACCCCCATTCCTCCAATCCAATGTGAAAAACTTCTCCAAAATAATACACTGTGACTAAGAGCTGTTACATCTGTTACTACACTCGCTCCAGTTGTGGTAAATCCAGAAACAATTTCAAAAAAGGCATCAAAGAAATTTGGAATTTCTCCGGAAATCATAAACGGAATGCAGCCAAAAAGCGATAATAATAACCAAGATACACCGGCAATAATTAATCCTTCTCTTGCTACAATATTTGTGTTTTTAGGTTTTTTTATGTTAAACAATACTCCGAATAATAATAACAATATTATCGGAATAATAAATGCTAAATAATGTCTTATACCTTCTTGATAAATAATACTAACAATTAACGGGAAAACCATTAAACCCGCGATTAAAACCATCAATTTACCAAGAATATTTCTAATAATCGCGTAATTCATAAACTACTCCCTAATATTATCTAAATCGTCTAGATAAGAATTAGTAGTTACAACAATAACATTATCTCCTGCTTGAATCATATCGTCCCCACTAGGAATAATAACTTCACCTTCACGAATGATTCCCGCAATCAAGATGTTCTTCTTAATTTTTAGATTTTTAAACGCAATATTTAAAACTTTTGATTTTTCACTTGCTTTAAATTCTAAAGCTTCTACTTTATTATTAACAAGTTTATATAAAGTGATAACATTACTTCCACGAGAGTTATTAGTAGCACGAATATAACTAACAATTCGTGAAGCGGTAATTTCTTTAGGAGCAATTGTACTTACCATATTAATTGAATCAATTAACCCAATTAATGATGTTTTATTAATTTTAGTAACAATCTTATGAACATTTTGTTTATAAGCATACATTGAGATAATAATGTTTTCTTCATCTATTCCAGTTAAACAAACTACTGCATCACTATTTGTTAAACCTTCTTCATCAAGTACTCTTTGATCAGATGCATCACCATGAATAATAGTGGCATTTGGTAGAATTTGACTTAATTCTACACAACGTTCATAATTCTTTTCAATAATTTTTACTTGATATTTACTCTTTAATAATTGTTCCCCTAAGTATACAGCAATTTTACCTCCCCCAATAATTAACACATTCTTTATTTTTGATTCAATTAAACCGAGTTTATTTAAGAATTGTTTTACAGTTGAGCGACTTGCTGTAATATGTACTTTGTCTTTAGCTTGGAAAGTAAAATTCCCAGTTGGAATAAAGACTTCTTCATTTCTTTGTACAGCACATACTAAAACCCTAACTTGATATTTTTGATGAATTGAAGCAAGGGATTGACCAATAAGGGGACTGTTTTCAGGAATATATAATTCAACTAAGTCTACATTTCCTTTCGCGAAAGTATCAACTCTAATAGCTTCTGGGAAGTTTAGAATTTTCATAATTTCTAATGATGCTTCTTTTTCTGGATTAATAGTCATTGTAATCCCAAAGTCACGTTTCATCATATTAATTTGATTATTATATTCATAACTACGGATTCTCGCAACTGTTGATTTTGCTCCTAATTTTTTAGCAATCATACATGATAAAACGTTAGTTTCATCACTAGATGTCGCAGCAACAACTAAATCAGCTTTATCTACTCCCGCATTACTTTGAATTTCATAACTTGCTCCATTACCACAAATCCCCATTACGTCATATTGGTTTACAAGTTCTTCAATTACATCAGCCTTGTTATCAATTACTACTACTTCATGTCCTTCTTGACATGTATGTTCAACGATTGCTCGTCCTACTTTTCCATCTCCAATTACTACTATTTTCATAATCTCACCTCTTGTTTTATATAATAATTTTACCACTTTATGATTATTAATTCAACTTATTGCACCAATAAAAACACTTATCTCTATTAGAGATAAGTGTTTTAAAATTATTCATTCCATTTTCCGTATAAAACAATATTACCAGTTGTTCCGTTTTCAATCTTTTCGATTTTTGAACCAGTGAAATCAGCATTGCTATACCAACCTAAGAATTCTAAAGATGAGGTTGGATTTGGTAAAACTATTTCATCTAAGATTGTATAAGTAATTGGATTTGTTGGTAAAACGATATCTGTATTACTTCCAGTTGAAGTATATTTTTTTGGAAGTGGTAAGAATTCATTAATTGTTGTTCCTTTTATCCATTGATGGAATCTAAAGAAGATTTGGATTTTTCCAGCTGATGTTGGTGTATATGTTGCATCATATCCTGTATAGCGATTTTTAATACATCTATATAACATTGTGTCTACTTCTTTGTATTTATCGCGGTAAGCATCACTATTTAAGAAATAATCTTCAGATGCTTCAATAACACATGTTCCATCACTTGTTCTTGTAACTGGTTTATAAATATAATTAGAGAATGTTTTTTCAAAAACATATATATCACTACCTAAAATATCACTTACATTTGTAAATGTAACAGTTACCCCATTTTTAACAATTTTATATGTATCTCCTGTTTTTGTTATATCTGGAAGAACTCCTGCTTTGCTTACTAACCAATTAAAGAAATCACTATAGAATTCTTGTGCAAATGCATCTTTTGATGCCCATTCACTTTCAACTAAAGTATTTAAAGTATTTACATAAGTAATTGTATAAGTAACTAAGTTGTATGTTGCATATACTTCATAGTCTTCTCTTACATTATTAATACTCTTATCCCAACCAGCAAACTCATAACCTAATCTTTGTGGATCACTAGGGGCTGCCGCAGTACGTCCTTCTTTAACAGTGGCTGTTTTTAAAACTGTTCCATCATGGTCTTTAAACGTTACCGTATAAGTTTTAACCTCATCACCAGAATTTACAGGTAATTCTAATTGATCCATTAAGTGCCAATCACAAGTTACATAATCTACCCCTTTATCAATCCATGATTGAACAACGTTATAATCAACCCATTGAGTATATGTGTATGTAGAGATTTTTAAACCTGCTTCTTGGTATTTAGCTAACCATTCATCACTATTTGAATAATTACCAGTTGTATTGATACTTACTGTAAAATTATATTCTTTACATCTATTTAATGTTGTTTCACTTTCACATGAATTTACTAAATATTGACATTCAATATCATCATAACCATTTTCTCTTGTCCAAATTAAACATTTATATTGCGATGCAAGTAAAATAGTATTTTCACGCATATTATAATTTTCAATCATATTCATTAAAGCTTGCATACGTGATTGATCATTATTATTTATTCCATTAGAATATTTTAATTCAATGACCGCTTTTACATTATTATCACGACAAATTTCTAAGAATCGTTCTAATGTACATAAACCAGTTGTATATGAATCTTTTGTAACTGAACCATTTTGAGAAGGAATTCCTCCACTTCTTGGGGCAGTACGAGTTACATCTTTTAATTCACTCCAATTAGTTGAAGCTATTGTGTATCCCGCAAAAGTATCATCATGACATAATACAAATACCCCATCCTTAGTTTGTTTTAAATCTACTTCGACGGCTTGATATTTTAAATTCTTGATTGCGTAAAGAATTGCTTCTTCGGAATTCATAAGTCCATAATAGCTTCCCGCATGACCAATAAATTCTACTCCATAATTCCACATAACTGTTACCTTTCGAACATACTCCGTTTTATTACCAGCTTTATCAGATACTGTATATTTTACATCATATGTTCCATATGTTTTATTATCAATATTATGAGTAACTACAATGTCACTTGTTATATCACCATCTACATTATCGATCGCTTTTACCCCTTTAAGTGGATCAAAAGTGGTATTCCAATTTAAATTAACATTTTGGGTTACTCCATCAAGGATAATTTCTGGCGCAACATTATCTTCACTACTTTCAACATATAGTGGATAACTACTATCACCAAACATTACATTATAAAGTAAATGAGTAACATCTTTAGTATTAACTGTTTTGTCACCATTAAAGTCACCAACTGTTAATCCATTAATTTCAGTTTTATTTCCTTGATATAACGGATAACCATCTTTACCAAACATTACGTGATATAACATATAAATTACATCACTTGTGTTAGCTACCCCGTCTTCATTTACATCTCCATAATTGTTTTCATTTCCATTTGCGGAAACACTCATTTCGCTACCAAATTTAACAATAGCAAATAAAGCCAAAAAAAGCGATGTTAAAACCAACATCTTGCGCATACAATTACCTCCTGAGATATTTAATTTCTAATAATATTATATCAAATAAATTTTTATAAAACAATATATCATATAAAAAAATTGTAAGAATAATTCTTACAATTAATTACAAATATTTACCCATTTTAAATAATTAGAAGCTTTTTCTAATTCTTCAATACTTAGTTTTACTATCTATTTCTTCTTCAATAACTTTGGCTTGTTTATCTAAATATACTTTTACACCTTCTTTTATCCAACAAAAATTAATATGCATTTCGGTAGTCAGGCCAAACTATTCTATTATTTCCCAATAACCATCTTTGTTTGCGCCAACTCTTCGAATTAAATTTTTATCTTTTAGTTTCTTTAGATTTTTCTTTATTCCTGGTTCAGATAAACTAGTTTTAATCATAAGTTGTGCTATTGTAATATTTGGATTATCCCTAATTAACTCTAGGATTAAATCTTCAGTTTTATTGGTTACTTTAGGAGATACTTTATTAGATACTATATGAAATTCATTTACATCAATTTTATTAAAAGGAATAGTTATTGTTATTCTATTCTTTTCTATTTTAATTGATTCTTTTCCATAAACAGATATTATTTTAGGAACACCTCTGCCTGAGCGTTCAGAAATTCTTAATTGTAAAAACAAAGTTGCAAGAATTTCATTGACAGGCAAACTTGAACCACTATAAAATCCTTCTATATCTTGGTCTATTGCTAATCCACCATGAGATAATATTTCAATCCTATCTGTATAAATCGTAATAGCTGGTGCATTAAGTGTTAACCATTTGTTATGAATGAATGCATTTAATATTGCTTCACGATATACATCAAAATCAAATAAAGGAATATCTTTTCTTGATGTAATTCTATTTCTCTCATCTGCTTGAATAATATTAATTGTATCACCATATTCTAATATTTTATCTATTGTGTAAAATATACAGGTATTACCAAATTCCTTTACTGAATAAAGAGGTGATGCTTTATCGACTCCACTAAACACTGATACTCTCATTGGAACATTATTTTGATCCGATAATATATATGCCATAATATTATATAAGTCATTTTTTGTTTTCAATTTTAAGGTTTTTTCAAAAGATTCATCCCTTAAAATAATCCCCTTTGATGCATAATAAACAAAAAGTTTTTGAAATGTTAATTCTTGAGCATAATCAGGAGCTGGCATATTTACAATTGTAGGGAAACCATTCACTAATATATTATTTAGTCTTATCTCATACTCAGGAAATTTATTTAGTTTTTCCTTACTTGAACCAATTCTTATATAATCAACACCATCAAATTTTGTTTTTACTGATTTAGCTGCAGGTATAACTAACATTACAATTCTCTTTTTATTATACTCAAACTCTTGAACCTCAAAAGCAATACTTGGTTTTAGTTTTCTGGCTAAATAATGTTTATACGGTTCTCCATCTATATCTTTATCAAAATTAATTGTTGTACCTGAAATTTCCTTGGTATTATCTTTGATTCCCCAAACAATATATCCAAATTCTTTCCCGCATAGTGCTGCACCATTAGAAAGAGCTGATATGTATTCTCCTATTTCATCCTTAGAAAACCAATTTTCTTTAAAATCTAACCATTCGTATTCATCCTTAAATGTCATAAGATTTTCAAATATATCAATTATTTTATTCATTTCAAACCCTCCATTAGTATACTTATAGTATACCATTTTTTCTAAAAAAGTATACAATAAAGTATACAATAAATTTTAATTTATTTCAAGAATATTATATTATAAATTTTAAACTTTCAAATCCTGACTTCTATGATACCTATTCATTATTCAGACGCATGAGATAATAAAAAACATATTCTCAAAAATATCAATCAATAACTTTGCAACTTTTCGTTTTCTTAGAATCAATTTTTAATAATACTTCTTTTTAGTGTTCTATTTAATAAAAACAAATCATTAGAAATTAATTCAACTAAATGTCTAAAGTTTTTTCATTGATTTAAGAAAAAAATTGTAAGAATAATTCTTACAATTAATTACAAATATTTACCCATTTTAAATAATTAGAAGCTTTTTCTAATTCTTCAATACTTAGTTTTACTGCCGTATTAGCAGTTCCACAAGCAGGATATACAATATCATACACTTTTAGTGATTCATCTAAATATACTTTTACCCCTTCTTTTATTCCAAAAGGACATACTCCTCCTCCCGCATGACCTATTACTTCTTCTAATAAATCAAAGGGAATCATTTTAGCTTTTGTGCCAAACTCTTGTTTAAAAAGAGCATTATTGATTTTTTTATCTCCTGCAGCTAAAACTAAGATATATTCTTCTTTTACCACAAAGGCCATGCTTTTCGCAATTTCCCCATCACTTACCTCTAAAGCATTTGCTGCTTCTTTAACAGTAGCAGTAGAAATAGGAAATTCAATAATTCGATTCTCTAAATTATATTTTTCTAAATGTTCTTTCGCCTTTAAATATGCCATAAAAACCTCTACATAAAATAAAAAAGCCTTTTACAAAAAAAGACCATAAATATAACAATGGTGCGGGTGACAGGAGTTGAACCTGCACTCCGAAGAACTAGAGCCTAAATCTAGCGCGTCTGCCAATTTCGCCACACCCGCATTGCCATATTATTATACCACAATCTTTCTTTACTTGCAAGAGAAATGTATTTTATTTTTATTTTATCTGATTGTTTTGTGATATATTCAAAATAGTAGTTTTATGAAATTTACAAAATAACCATTCTTATGTTATTATATCAACATAAGGAGGTCAATTTTATGAAAGGAATTAAACTGACTGTGAACGAACAATTTAAATATG